>JBBRPC010000001.1:0-57422 GCA_038228615.1 Acidimicrobiia bacterium
CAGCCTTCGTCGACGAACCCATCGTGAAGACATGCGGATGTTCCAACAGCAAGAGGTAGTCGTCGGCCGCATGTTGGTGCAACGAGCGCTGGAGGGTATCTGCTTCGACAAAGGGAACCCGCCCCAGCCATCGAACCCGTACCGTATCCATAGCTAGCAAGTGTCGCACAAACTCCCCGACCATCATGTGCTCGCAGCTGGCGCAAGGACAATATTCAATTCAGTTCGGAGTTCCAGTCGTGCGTTTCGAGCACCGTCTTGATGTCGTGCAGGAACGACCCAGCGTATGCACCGTCGAATGCTCGATGGTCCCAGGCAAGAGCCAGCACTCCCATGTGGTGGATAGCGATCGTGTCGTCGCCATCTGGACCGAGCACAACGACGGGCTTTTTGTGCACGCCATCCGTCGCGAGAATTGCGACTTGCGGCTGATTGATGATCGGCAAGGTCATCGCAGTCCCAAACGGACCCATGTTGGTGATCGTAAACGTGCCGCCCATCACTTCATCGGGACGCAGTTGCTTCGTCTTCGCGCGAGCGGCAAGATCCCGAATCTCCCTCGCGATCAGCCGCAACCGTTTGCCATCAACAGCGCGCACGACTGGCGCCACGAGGCCATGAAAATCGAGGTCGACAGCGATACCGAGATGTACTTCTCGATGCACTACGAGCGAATCACCATCGACGCTCGCGTTCACGTTCGGGTAGTCGTGCAAGACATCGCTGAGCGCCCGACAGACGAACGGAAGATACGTCAGTGAAAACCCTTCCTCGGCTTTGAACGCAGCCCCCGCGGCGCGCCGGACCCGTTCGATTCGCTCAAAGTCGACCTCAATCGACGTGTACACATGCGCGCTCGTGGCTTTCGAACGCACCATGTGTTCGGCAGTCCGGCGCCGAATATTGTCGAAGGGCACCACGAGATCGCCGCCCGAAGTGGCGACGGACGCGCGTTCGGGATTCTGGGGTTCGGGATTCTGGGTGCCACTCGAAGAAAGCTGCGGCGCGGATGCCGCTGAAGCGGGCGCACCCGGCACTGAGGCCGGTGCACCGGCCCCGCGCATCCGCGCCACAGCGAGCACATCATTGCGCGTGATCCGACCACCGAGACCAGTCCCGACAATCGAAGCGCCGTCGAGACCGTACTCCGAAATCAAGCCGCGCACCAGAGGCGAAGCAACAACACCCGACACCAGCGGCACCGCGGTATTCGCGGGGGCCGTACCTGCTACCGGTGTGGGAACGGCAGGCGTGGGCGCTGGCGTTGGCGCGAGAGGAACCGGTATTGCAACTGCGGCAACCGCTGTCGGAACTGGAGCTGCTGGTACCGGAGCTGCTGGAACTGGAGCCGTTGGTACCGGGATAGGCGCGACAGCAGCTGGCGCGGCGTCGGGTGGCTGCGATGCTGGAGCTTGCGCGCCGCCAATGACGGCAAGCCGAACACCAACCGCAACTGTGTCACCCTCGGCCACCAGGATCTCTGTGATCACACCGCCGGCCGGCGCAGGAACTTCCGAATCGACTTTGTCGGTGGAGACCTCAAACAACGGCTCATCCAAGTCGACCGACTCGCCAACTTGTTTGAACCAGCGCGTGATCGTACCTTCGGTCACCGTCTCACCGAGTTGCGGCATTGTCACATCCATCGAACGTCCTTCCGATCTTCGTTATCCGTGGAGCGATCTGCCGGTAAGTGAAAGGGCGGTTTCGCCGAACACTTCCGACAACGTCGGGTGGGCGTGAATGAGTGCCCCGAGATCAGCGGCAGTCGCCTCCCAGTTGACCGAAAGGTATCCCTCGCCAATGAGTTCTGTCGCCCAAGGTCCACAGATGTGCACGCCGAGCAACACGCCGCTCTTTTTGTCGGCAACGACTTTGACCAACCCGTCGGAGTCACCGATGATCAGCGCCCTTCCATTCCCTAAGAATCGGTGCACCGACGTCTCGACCTCGTAACCGAGTTCTTTGGCTTTCGCCTCAGTCAGCCCACAGAACGCGACCTCAGGATGGCAGTAGATTCCCCATGGCACTTTGTCATAGTCGATCGGCGCTGGCGCCTCGCCCAGCATGTCTTTGACTGCAACAATCGCTTCGGCAAACGCAACATGTGCGAGTTGTGGCGTATTCACGAGATCGCCGAGCGCATACAGACCCGACACGGACGTCCGTAGCATCGAGTCGACGGTCACGAAGCCACGTTCGTCGATCAACACGCCAGCTTCGAGCAGCCCCGCACCTTCGCTACGAGGCCGGCGACCGACGCTCACAATGACCACATCGGCATCGAGTTCCGCCGCGCCTTTTTTTGACTCATAGTGAACCGTGACTCCATCGCCCCGAACCGCAGCGCTGTGAATAACCACACCCACTTCAGATGTGATGCCACGCTTTTGAAACGACCGAGCCACAACTTGCGCGACCTGGGGGTCGACGCCGTTCAATAGCTGCGGCAGTGCTTCCAGGATCGTTACCTCCGAACCAACATCGCGCAGGAACGAAGCAAATTCACACCCGATCGCACCGCCGCCCACCACAACAACTCGCCGCGGAACCGTGTCGATATCGAGCACATGATCCGACGACAGGACTCGTACCCCATCGAAATCAAAGCCAGGAAGCGGCAACGACCGGGGCACCGAACCCATAGCGAGCGCGACGAACTTCCCACGGAGCTCGGTACCGTCGGAGACGCGCACGAGACGACCACGACCATCAGCCAAACGGCCAGTGCCCGGAAGAACAGTCACTTTGCGACCCTTGAGCAGTCCCTCAAGTCCGCCAACGAGGCGATCAATCACAGCCTGTTTGCGAGTTTGGCTCGTCGCGAGATTCACCGTCGCTTCGGCGCCCCCCGCAACCTCAATCCCAAACTCCCCAGCGTCACGAACGGTGCGCGCGACGGTGGCGGTCTCCAGCAGCTCTTTGGCAGGAATACAGCCACGGTTCAGACACGTACCTCCGATACGCTGCTCCTCAACGAGCGCGACTTTGAGGCCAGCGGCCGAACCGTAGAGCGCGGCGCCATAGCCGGCGGGACCGCCTCCTACTACAACAAGATCGAACTCTTCAGCCATCTCACTCACCTCTCCATGAACATTGCGCCTGCTTCGAGCGCCCCGAGGACAATGTCCGCGGTCAACCGATCAGGAACACGAACGCCAGTCCCGCGCCCAAGATCGCCGTCGCGCATACGGCACAGAGCACCAACAGAGTGCGGGTCTTCATCGGTTACTCGGTTTACCATGCAGACAATGCAATCGCGTGCCCGAAGAGTGGCCGAGAACATTCCTTCTGGTACCGGTTCAATCGCACTCGGGTTGATGATCGGCTCGGCCGCGGCGTGGGCGTTTCAAATCTTCGCCGAAAAGAAGCTGAGTGATCCCGGTTACAACGCCGTCAACTCACTTTGGGTGCTCACGTTCGTGGTCACTCCCGGGTTCTTCCAACCGCTCGAACAAGAAGTCGCTCGAGCAATCGCGCATCGCCGCGAACGAGGCGAGGGCGGCGGCCCCGTCCTTTGGAAGGCGGTACGCCTCGGGGCGGTACTTGCAGCCATGACCGCGGTCATCGTCTTAGCGGTCTTTCTTTTCGTACCGGGGACGGTCGATCAGCTGTTCAAGAAGAGCATTTCCACTGCGAATCACTGGATGCTCATCGGTTCGCTCATCGTCGCGCTTGGCACCTACGCCACGGCATACCTCGTCCGCGGTGCGCTCAGCGGCAACGAACGATTCAAGAACTACGGGTTGATGCACGGCACCGAAGGGGTCGTGCGAGTCGCAGCCGTCGTCGCGATCGTCGTGTCGGGCCATGCCACACCAGGCCTCTTTGGACTCGCGCTTGTGTTGCCGCCGATTGTGGCAGTGCTCGTCTCTCTACGCGGTCAAAAAGGGCTGGCCGAACCCGGGCCAGAGGCTTCGTATTCGGAGCTTTCGACCGCATTGGCTTGGTTGCTCTCAAGCTCGATCATGGCGCAAGTGCTGTCGTATGCCCCTGTGTTTGCAGCCCAAATCCTGATGAGTTCAAGCACCAACGACCAACGTCTGCTCGCCGGCTTCGTAACTGCGATGTTCTTAGCTCGGGTCCCACTGCTCATGTTTCAAGCCGTGCAAGCTGCGCTGCTCCCCAAGCTCGCGGCCAGCGCTGCTGCAGGTCGTCACGATGAATTTAGGGCAGCATTGCTGCGCCTGCTCGTGCTCGTACTCGTAGTCGCTGGCACTGGCGTGGTCGCAGCGTTACTCCTCGGCAGACCAGTGGGCCATTTCATCTTCCACAAGAAGTGGACACTAGAGAGCCCGCAACTTGCGCTGCTTGCTGCGGGTGCCGGCGCGTACATCGTGGCGTTCACACTGGCGCAGGGATTGATTGCGTTGAAGGCCTATTCGAAACTCACGATGGGTTGGGGCATCGGGATGATCGGTTTCATCGGGGTGATGCCGTTCGGTGGCAACGTCATCAATCGGGCGCAGTTCGCATTTCTCGCCAGCAGTCTGTTGGCCGCGATTGCGATTACCGCGTTCCTGTTCCGGGCGATGCGAACCTCGACAGCGACAGTCGAAGACCTCATCGAAACGCTGCGTCATGAACAACCCGAGTTCTAACCACACCAGCGCTCATTGTGGCCGACCCACCACGTTCAGCGCGCCGCCGCCGGATGGCTCCTCACCAGCTGACACATCGACCATCTGGATCGATGTCACCGATCTTGAATCGTGGGTTGGCCCTCCGACCGGTATCCAACGAGTTGTATGTGAACTCGGGTCGCGCGTCTTGGCGAGGTTCCCGACGCGGGCCCGCTGTTGCGCCTTCGACCCTGCGCTCAACGCGTTCACGCCAAGAACGGCTGATTCGCTCACGCATCCGGGGCGAGCCGTCGCCCAGACAACAGCGCCCGGCGATGAGCCTGGATCAGTTGCGACCGAACCTGAAACCGGAATCAGAACACTGCGCACCAAGCTCGCCAGACGCACCGCAATGGCGCTCAATCGCGAGGGCGGCGATGCGCTCGCCTCCAAACAATCCACCGACAATTTGTTTGGTCCGACAGACGAGCTCGTGATCATCGGCGCGAATTGGTTAACGCCTGGATACGCCAGCGGGTTGACGCACGTCGCCAAATACACCGGCGTGCGCATCACGCAGGTGATGTACGACCTCATTCCAAGCCTCTATCCACAATGGGCGGCCACCGGCGCGTCGTCGATCGTGACTCCCTTCCTCACTCAAGTGCTGCCGCTCTGCAGCACCATCGTTGCAATTTCAGAAAACACCCGCCGCGACATCGGCCTCTTCGTCGACACTGAACACATCACGATCGACCCAAGTACAAATGTTGCTGTGATCGCGCTCGGCGCCGACGCAGCAACTGACGCGCTGTCGACACCGCCTACGTCGATCGACGAAACGGTGGAGTTCATTCTCTGCGTAGGGACACTTGAGATTCGCAAGAATCAATATGTGCTCTACCAGGCGTACCGCGAGGCAAATCGGCGGGGAATCGAACTGCCTATGTTGTACCTCGTCGGCCGCAGCGGTTGGTTGGCGGACACAACAGAACACGCGCTGCACAACGATCCGGTCGCGCTCGCAAAGATCAAGACCCTCGACGCGGTCAGCGACTCAGAACTCTCCTGGCTCTATGAACACTGCCTTTTTGCCGTCTACCCGTCGATGTACGAAGGTTGGGGCCTTCCCGTCGGCGAGGCACTCCAACATGGCAAGGTTTGCCTCGCATCCGATCAAGCCTCGATCCCTGAAGTCGGTGGTGATCTCGCCGACTACGTCTCGCCGTTCGATGCGAGTGCCTGGCTTGTCGCGATCGAGCACTACCTCAACCTCGAAATTCGGACCGACCGAGAGGCTCGCATCCGGTCACAATTCCGGAGTCGATCATGGGACGATGTCTTCGACGACTTCAGTGCCGCACTCGCGCTCCAATGAACGACGCGGATCGATCAGACAAACGTCCGTAGTTGATCCACGATCGCAAGCCAGCGACGCGCCACATGTTCGCGTGAGAACGTTTCGGCTCGTTCGCGACCTGCAGCGATGAACGCATCCCGCAACGGTTGATCGTTCGACACGCGAGCCACCGCACCTGCGACGAGGGCTGGATCGGTGCGGTCGACCAACAACGCCGCCCCACCCGTCGTCTCGCCAACTGCAGCGGAATCGAGAGCGATCACTGGTACCCCAGCGGCCATGGCTTCAATGATCGGGACGCCGAATCCCTCGTGGCGCGAAAGGCAAACAAATACATCGGCCGTGCGGTAGTACGCGCCGAGTTCTGCGTCGGTGATTGAGCCGGTCATCACCACCGCATCAGCCAAATCAAGCCGTTCGATCAACCGTTGCACAGTCGCGGCATAGCCGTCGGCGGGAGAACCACCAACAAGCCACAACCGTGCATCGGCGTCATACACCCTTCGAAACCAGCCAAATGCGCGCACAACCTCATGAGGAGCTTTGTTCGGCGCGACCCGTCCGACGAACAGCCAATTGATCCCTCGGTTCGCGGCTCGCAACAACTCGGCCAACGCGACATCGCACGGTTTGTGCATTGCAAGAAACACCGGCGCAACGGCAGTGCGCTCACAACCCAAATCCCGGAGTTGATCGGCGTTGAACTCCGAGTCGGCAATACCCAATACCGCGCGTCGAGCGAGCCTCGCAACCTGTGCTTCACCCAGTTCCAGATTCTCGGCGAGTGCCGGATGCCAATGGTCGAAATATTCAGGTGGTGTGACATTGTGGTGATCGAGCACCAACGGTTCAGTCCGTGCCAATAGGGCATCACAAATTTCGGCACCGACGGCGGTGTGATATAGCAATATCGAGTTCGGCCGTTTGGACGCATCGGCGAAGAAATCCGCGGCGGGGCGCACGATCGATGAGAGACCCGGACGGATGTCGCTCGCCCAACTCGTACACGAAATGCCGGCCTCGACCAATGTCTCGTGTACTCCAAGCGCGTGCGTTCCGATCGCACCCGGCTCCCACGTCGGGAGGAATTGGTGGACATGCAAGTCACCCGATGGGAGAGTCACGAGAGCGTGGAAAGTTGGCCCAGCAGGATTTCTGCTGTGCGATCAGGTGAGAAATCATCGACGCGAGCATGTCCTGCAGCGATCAGCGACTCGCGCAATGCTGCATCACTCATCACACGATTCACCGCGGCGGCAACAAACGCCGGCTGTTTGTGCGGCAGCACGATGCCAGCTTGTTCGACAGTTCCCGGTATCGCTGTGCAGCCATACGCGACAACCGGCAGACCCCACCACATCGCTTCAATCAACGGGACCAAGAATCCTTCGTGCTCCGACACACACACAAATACATCGGCCGCGTCGTAATAGGCACCGAGTTCACCCTGAGTCACAGATCCGGCGAACGTCACATGTTCAACAATCCCCAATGTCGCCACCAAGCGATGCAGCGCGTCCCAATACTCGCCTGAACTGATACCTCCAACAATCCAGAGTCGCGCATGTTGGTCGTAGACCCGGCGATACAACGCAAAGCTAGTAATGAGATCATGATGCGCTTTGTTGGCCGCGACGCGGCCGACGAACAACCAATCGTGTCCTTGCTTTCCGCGTCGCAACTCATCGCGAAACGCCGCGTCGATCGTGCCCCAATGCGAAGGGTCAATCAAGATTGGGACTACCGCCGTAGCGCGACACCCCAACGCATCGAGTTCCGATGCGTTGTAGGAGGAGTCAGCAAGGCCCAGTTCAACGATTGGTGCGAGTTTCGCAAGTTGCGATCGGCCTTGCGAAAGCATCAGACCCGTCTCAGGTGCCCAAGTATCGAAGTATTCGGCCGGTGTGATGTTGTGATAATCGAGTACCAACGTTTCTGATCTCGTCGCCACCCAGTCACCGAGCGCACACCCAATGGCGGCGTGATACATCAAGATCGCATCGCCACCACGCCATTCCTTATACGAACGCGCGGCAGATCGAAGCTCGCGGTGAGTTTCGCCGGTAAATATTTCCGATGTCACGCCGTGTGCCTGCAACACTTTCTGGATCGCCAACGCGTGTGCCCCGATCGCGTCGCGAGGCGACAGCGAGGGTAAAAATTGATGCACCGGGCGACCCAACATCAGCAACTGTCCGTCACACTCGGCGTGCCACGATGCAATACGAATTCGCAGGAAACACGCGCTCGATCAACGCAGCGATCGCGGGATCGCCTCCTTCGGTGAGCCCGTCTGGGAGCGCTCGATGACCAACGTGACATTCGGTCTGCAGCCAATTGCATTGATGCAACAGATGCAGCCACGTTTCGGGATGCAACGGCCTGCCCGGCGCGAGATCACCCGCGACTCGGTCGGCGGAATTCAAATACCCATCGGGACGCTGCCCAATGAGCACAATTGCTCCGTCGGCGTGTACTGCTGCTGTTGAGCTAGCAATCAATTGCAGCTGGTCTCCCAGCGGCAAGCGATCGACGCAGTGCGCAAGCACAATCCCTCGAAGCGACCCCGGCGCAAGCGCCTCCAAATGTGTGAGCGTGTCGATGCGACGTACTTCAACGTCTTGGGCATCCGCAACCTCGCCAGCGTCGGCCCGCGCATCGATGCCGTAGCCGTCGATATCCGACGCGACGAGCGCGCTCAACAGGGCGCCGTCGCCACAATCAGCGTGTAGGACGAGACCTGGCAGCGCCGTATGGCCAAACACCCCGCGACAGATTCCGACCCATTCGACGATCGGGCGATCAGAGGCAACTGCCGAAGGCATCGCCTGCACTCCAGGATCCATGCCAGGTATGCGCCGTTCCAACCGGTCGACGCGCCGACCCAACATCCGCAACGCTCGGAGCGTCGTTCCGGCAAACGCCACCAGTTGGCGACCGACAAAGATGATGTACCAGGCCGTGAGGAGCTTCACCGTTCGCTTCACGAAACGCAACGGCCGATTCCCCACAATCGGTGCGTCAAAATCGACGATCGCGTGTCGCGCAGCTTGGTCGACGACACTGTCGAACCCGCCTCCAACGAAGCCCGGCGGCGCGACAGCGGCGAATGCTCCATCGAGTTCGGCTTCATATTCGGGCGTGATTGCGCCGTTTCGCCGCTGTTCCCGAACATCACGCTCTATCTCGGCGAGCAAGCCCCGTTGATCTGACAGCATCGCCGCTGGAGAATCATCAGAAGGCGTCTGCGACATTCTGAGGAAGGTAGTCGAGCGCGTCGCCGCAACCTACGATGCATCTCAATGACGACTGAGCCCGAAGTTCCGCTGGCGGTGACCCGACCGCACAATCCCAAAACGAACACCCGGTCGGACGGCCGGCAGAACACCCTGCGGAATCCACGACACAACCCGTGAAGAAATTGGCGAAGCGCGCGATCGCGCCGTTTGAGCGGCGGCTCGAGATCGCGGTCACTCGTGCGGTCGAGACAGCGATGCGTTCGGAGGCTGTGGCCCTTCGGGAGGCGCTACGCGCTGATGTGGCGACCCTCGTCGAACTCACGTACGAACTCCAACGCGTCGCCGCGCAGATCGTCGCCGCAGCCCCAACTTCGCCCGAAACGTCTTGAAGCCCAACAACTCAACCGACTTCGGGATCGTCGTCGACATCCAGGCTCTGCAAAACCCGTTGCACCGCGAGCGCGGCATCGGGCGTTACATCATCGATCATGTCGACGCGCTCATCGATGCCGGTGCGCCACTCGAGGCCCTCGTACTCAACCCAATGGCACCTGTTCCGCACGTTCCGGAACACTGGATAGATCGTCGGCTGATGCAATGGAACACACCAGCTGTTATGCGGTCCGCGCTCCAGCGATGGCCCAACGTCGTGTATCACATTGCGTCGCCGTTCGAACCGACAGTCCCGGAGTCGGGGCTCGTGACGCCGCACGGAGTCCGCGATGCAACCGTCCTGTCGGTGACGGTATTCGACGTCATTCCGTATGTATTCCCAGCCGTGCATCAACCCACAGAAACATTGCGATCGTTCTTTCGGCGTCGGGCCCGGCTTATCAGTACGGCCGACTTGGTACTCACAATTTCAGAACATACGCGCACCGATTCCATAAACACATTTGCGCTCGATCCGAACAAGGTGGTGAACACGAGCACGGGCGGCGCTGCATTCTTCGCGCCATCCGACCGTCGTCCGAAAACTGACGAGCGTTCGTACGTACTGACAGTGTCAGGGTGGGGCGACCCACGTAAGGATCCGTCTACGACGTTTCGCGCGTATGCATCCTTGCCAGCGAAGATCCGAGAACAACATCGCCTTGTGGTCGTGTGCAACCTTCCGCCAGAGGGCAACGATGCATGGCGCCACGAAACTCGTGAACTCGGCTTGCGCGATGAGGAGGTGCACTTCACGGGGCACATCGATGATGAGGAACTACGTTCGCTGTACACCCACGCCGAGATCTACGTCACGTCGTCGCGCTACGAAGGTTTCGGCCTACCTGTGTTGGAAGCAGCTAGATGCGGCACGCCGTCGCTCACGACCTCGGTGTCATCGCTGCCTGAGGTTCTCGCCTATCCGCCAGCAACGTTCCCACCGGGCGACCACATTTCCCTCGCGCGTTTGCTACAGCAGGCATTGACAGATGCTCAGTTTCGAGCTGCCCTGCTGGAGGCGAGTCAACGCGCCGCGGCGACCTACACCTGGGATCGCGTCGCCGCGACAACGGTCGCCGCATGGACTGGCGCGGTCGCAACGCATCAACGAAGACAGCTGGCGGCCGGAAACGCATCGGCCGGCCGTTCCGCTGTGGCCGGTATGCGTCACCGCACATTGCCTCACTCGCTACGCATCGCGATCGCAGGCCCGTTTCCACCATCGAAATCTGGCATCGGGACATTCAATGCTCGCGTCGGAGTTGCACTCGCACGCGACCACGACATCGACTGGTTCACAGAAGGCGACGACTGCATGCCCCCGCCGTCGTACAAACGTGATCACGGGCAGTATCCGATTGCTGCGCTCGGTCGAACGCTGCACCCTGGCTCCTACGACGGCGTCATCTACACGATTGGCAACGGGCACTACCACCCCCAAACGTTGCGCGCCGCGCTGCGAACGCCGGGAATCGTGTGGCTCCATGATGCGCACCTCGCTGGCTTGTATCTCACCGCGAATGGATTGTTTCTCCCAGATCGCGATGCCAGCCCATCTGTCATCGCCGACGCGCGATCGACAATGGCTGCCACCGTCGCAGAGATGTACGGCCCAGGTAACGAACTCGGCGACGACGAATGGTGGCGCACCGACGCGTACGACCGACGCGGTCTGACGATGCTGTCGGGGTTGCTGCACACAGCCCGCGCGCTCATCGTCAACACCGAGGCTGCTGGCGACATTGCTCGCAGCGAAGCACCGATGTCGCTGCCAATCCACATACTGCCATTGCCATATCCGACCTCGACACCTCGCGACGAAGCGCCCGATCGCGACAGTGATCGGCTCGTCGTGAGCCTGGGTTGGGTCGACCCTATGAAACGACCGCACGACCTCATACGGGCCGTTGCGCACAGCCGCAACACGATTGGACAACGGATACGCGTGGCGTTTGTCGGGGAACTCGCGCCGAACCTGCACGCCGAGCTGGTCGCGTTGGCGCAATCGTTGCACCTCGAAGACAGCGTGGTCTTCACTGGCTTCATCCCCGACGAGGAGTACAACGGTTGGCTCGCAAACGCCGACATTGCGGTGCAGCTCAGGACCGAGACCCGAGGCGAGGCTTCGGCGGCGCTCGGCGACGCGATCGCGCACGGAATTCCGACGATCACGACAATTACGACGGCCGAAGAACTTCCGGCGGGTGTCGTCGAATTCCTCGATCCAGCGAGCGACGCCAGGGCAATTTCAGACAAGATCACGGAATTGTTGACTCACCCCGAGACGCGGTCACAACTTCGCGACAGAGCACTCTCGCATGCAGCAACGTGGCATTTCGATGATCTCGCGGCTCGAGTCGTCGAAATCGTCCGCGAGACGTCGCAGCGCACCGCGGAACGGCTAACGCTGCCAATCGGCCAACAGCAGCCACGATGACCGATAGCGTCGAACGTGTGCAAGATTCGGCGAGCAACATCGGACTCTGGGGACTGTTCGATGTCGACAACTTCGACACGCAGGTTCGGCTGCGCGTCGCTCGACAGGAGTTGCACACGAGGTTGCCCCAAGCGAATCTCCGAGCGTTTGCCCCATTCGGGTCGCGACGCCCAATTCCTGTCGCTGCAACTGAATCCGTCGAGCCTCTCACACCTGTCACGCCGCAACGCATGTCTGCACTCCGAGCCGAGCTTGACCTCATCGTTCGAATCGGCGCCATCGAGCTGCCACTCGCCTACACCGACCATCCAGTACCCGATCCGCGCGATGTCGCTGCCGCGTTGGCACTCCTCGCGAATCCTCCCGATGGTGTTCCGTGCCTCGACGATCCGCGATCCGAGCACCCAGCGGTGCTCGCGAACCGAGTCTGGAGTTTTGCTATCTGTTGCCAACGGCGCAGTTTTCTCCGTGCGATGCAATGGTGGCCGCAAGACGGCACCGCCGTCGTATGTGACGCACAGACAACGTCACAAGACGCGATGCAACGGCTCGTACGCCACGCCACGACAGATCAATCGTTGGTCGTGATCAATGCCGCCGAACAGTACGACAACCCCCGAGTGCTCGCGATGGATCGTCGGCGAGCCAGTCTCGACGACGTGATCGCGGCAGTCGCGGGTGCCAGTATTGTCGTCACGACGAACGAGGCGATTGCCGCGACCGCGAATGCGTACGGCGTTCGGCATCACTTTACAGACGACTTCGACGTCGCAGCGGCTCACGACCCAGCGCAACTCACGCGATTGCAGTCGCTCGTTGACGCGACATTCGACGACATCGCGCGGTCGGTGTCGAGTTCCCCGCGCGCTGCCCTCATTGATGATGAAATCGCGGCATTGCAGGCATCGCTCCGTGGCCACCAGCAACGGCTTGCGCACGAGCGGGTTGTGTTCGCCGATTACGTCCGGGCGGTGCGCAACAATGCAACACACGAAGTCAAACAAGCCCACGAGTCGCGAACACTTCTCGACAAGATCGTCGCACGCCTTCGTCTCGCGTCGCGATCATCTCGGTCAACATGAGCGATCCCAGTTCTCCGGCCGCGACACCGAAGATCAGCATCTGTATCGTCACGTTCGGAGCCCTGGAATGGGTACAACGAGCGATCGCTGCGGTGCGCGACCACACGAGCGTGGACTACGAACTCATCGTCGTCGACAACGGTTCGCCTGATGGGACTCGCGCTTGGCTGCGCGAACATCTTTCGCCTGACGAATACATCGAAAGTCCATGCAACACCGGATTCGCCGGTGGCAACAACCTCGCCGTCAACCAGGCGCGGGCGCCATTTCTTTGTCTCTTGAACAGCGATGCCATCGTTCCAGTCGGCTGGGCAGAGCCGTTACTGGAGGCGTTGGAACGCAATCCGGATCTCGGCATTGCCGTCCCCATGTTGACGAACGCCGACGGATCGGTCCAAGAGGTTGGATGCAACGTCGACGCCGACGGATACACCTGGCCACTCTTTCTCGGTGCGTCGCCGTTTGCATCAGTACTGCAATCACCGCGAACGGTCACGTACGGATCCGCAGCATGTTGGGTCCTGCGTACGACTACGTACCGCAGACTCGGGGGTCTCGACTGCGGTTTCGGTCGTGCCTACTACGAAGACGTCGATTTCGCGTTCACCGTGCAGGAACATGGCATGGAAATCCAATGCATACCTGGCGTGCGGGTCATGCACGCACAGGGGGCTTCCAGCTCGGATCGGGTCGCGGCGGAGCAACTTCGCGAAGCACAACGACACCGGTTTGTAGGGCGCCATGCGACGGAACTAGCGCACCATTCCCACGTCTTCGACTTGGAGCGTGAACCGCACCGGTATTTCGCGACACGCGACGCGAACCGTGCTTGGCGGACCCTCGAAGTTTTCGACGCCGCAGCAGATCTCCACGCGCGCGTCGAAGCAATCGAAACAGAAATACCGCGGCCCGACCATCAGTGGACATTGATCTGCACGCCTGATGATGACCATCGAGTTTCAACCGAGCCCCGTGGATCTGCGCACGTGGAGATCCTGCACCACACCGATACCGTTGTTGTGCTCCAAGACCGCCTCTTTCATTTCAGCGAGATCGTTGCACCGCGGGCATGGCTCACGACGCACCACGACACAATCACTGCAAATCAGCCACAAGCGAGGATCGAGGAGATGCCAAGCGACGGGTCTCATGGCGGACTCGCTTCTGACACCGTCGATGGTCGTCGCCCTTTGGCGCAGCAGTGACGAGTAATTTCGGCGGCGTGCAGACCCACCGCAGTGTCGCGATCGATGTCACTCCGCTCGCGGCCTTCCGTACGGGCATTGCTCGATCGATTGCCGAACTGCTCACTGGGTTGGCGCTCCTGGATAACGGGCCACGGATCGTCCCCTATGCCGTCAGCACCCGCGCTCGACGAGAACGCGATCAGCTGCCCGATGGCACGCGCACCGTTCCGGGTGCGTCGAGCCTGATCAAGTTGTGGTCGAGATCCGACCGTCCGCGAATCGATCACATCTTCGGCGACGCGTCGGTCGTGCATGCCACCAACTTCCTTGTCCCTCCGAGTCGACTGCCGACTGTCGCGACGCTCCACGACTGTTCTATCGTCCGACACCGGTCACTGTGTTCAACCCAAGTTCGAGCACTTGAACCAGTAATACGCAGAGCAATCAATAGGGGCGCGCACCTCCACGTGCCCTCGCAGTTCGTGGCCGACGAGACCGAAGAACTCTTTGGGCCGGACTTGCGCGCGGCAGGCCGCATTCATGTGGTGCACTGGGGCGTACCGACGATCCCAACAACGATGATGGTTCCGGCGGAACTCGCGCGATTTGGAGCGATCGCGAATGGTGTCCCATACATCGT
Source organism: Acidimicrobiia bacterium (assembly GCA_038228615.1). GTDB lineage: Bacteria > Actinomycetota > Acidimicrobiia > IMCC26256 > PALSA-610 > F1-120-MAGs023. The sequence goes on from JBBRPC010000001.1 coordinate 14,940, forward strand.
CGCCGTGGGCACACTGGAACCACGCAAGAACATTGCGCATCTCGTCGCGGCGTTTGGCCCCCTCGCAGCCACCGACCCGGATTTGCACCTCGTGGTCGTCGGTGCCGACGGTCCAGCGCGCCCGGAAATCGACGCGGCACGGGCGCGCCTCGCACCGAAATTGGCCGAGCGCGTCGTACTCACCGGTTCGGTGGCCGAGCCCGCGAAGGGTTGGTTGATCCGCAATGCTCGCGCGCTGGCCTATCCAAGCGTCTACGAAGGATTCGGTTTCCCGATGTTGGAGGCGATGAGCGTCGGCGTTCCGGTCGTGGCAGCACGCGCCGGATCCATCCCGGAGATTGCGGGAGGCGCCGCAACCCTCGTGGAGCCAACCGACGAAGCAGCGATGAGCGCCGCGCTGACGTCGCTGCTCAACGACGAGGTTGCTCGCGGCGAACACGTCCAACGCGGGCTCGCTCGCGCGAACCAGTTCTCGTGGTCTGCGTGCGCCGCAGGCGTGAACGCAATCTACGAACTACTGAGCACATGAAAGTCGCGCTCCACGTCGGACAGCTCCTGCAGCCGGTCCCCGGCGGAATTGCGCGCTACGCCCGCGCGCTTGTCAGAGAACTTCCGCGCCACGACATCGACGTGGAAGCCTTCGCCGCTGGCGTAGAACCAAAAGGCATCACCTCGCACTACACAAATCTCGGCTGGCCCAATGGGTCGATGCGCTACGAGTCGTGGCATCGATTTCGCCGCCCGTTCGTTCGCGTGCCTGGCGACTTAGTACACGCGCCAAGCCTGGCCATTCCTCCGGTCACCGGACGGCCACTCGTTGTCACAGCTCACGACGTCGCGTTTCACCGCTTCCCAACTACCACGACACGGCGAGGGCGAGCTTTTCACGAACGTGGTCTCGAACTCGCGCGTAGGCATGCGGCGCTCGTACTCGCACCTTCGGAATTCACGCGAAATGAGCTGTATTCGTTGGGTTTCAAAGCCGAACAGGTCGAGATCGCCTACCTCGGTGCAGATCCTCCCGAACCAATGTCAGAAGAACAAATCGAATCTCGACTCGCGGCGATACAGCAGCGACATCCGTTCTTGTTAACTGTCGGTACCGTTGAACCGCGGAAACGCTTACAACACCTTGTGACGGCGCACCAACAACTTCGTCGGAGTCACGCCGACCTCGAGCTGTTGATTGTCGGCCCTCAAGGTTGGGGCGATGTCGGAAGCCTCGACGCTCCAGGCGTCCGCCGGCTCGGAGCATTGCGTTGGACCGTCATCGAAGCCTTGTATCGCCGGGCAGTCGCCTGCGCGATTCCATCCGTATATGAAGGGTTTGGGCTGCCAGCGGTCGAGGCCATGAGTCGCGCGTGCCCGGTTGTTGTGGCAAAGGGCAGCGCGCTCGAAGAGGTAGTCGGCGACGGTGGGATCCTCGTCGCACCCGATGATCCCGACGCGCTCGGCGATGCACTCGACCGACTCATTTCGGATACGGCCACTCGAGACGCGATCACGGTCTCAGGTGTCGCGCGAGCAGCCACATTTACTTGGAGCGCGAGTGTGGCCCGCCATGCCGTGCTGTATCAACAAGTCGTCGAGCAGGCGAACGGATTCCGAACGCAGCACTAGCGTGCCGCCGTGCGCGTCTTGCTCGATGTCTCGGCGGTTCCGAAGCAACCGGTTGGAGCCGGGATATACACGATCGAACTCGCCCGAGGCCTCGCACGAACAGAAGCAGTCGATCTGCATTTACTGTGCCGTCGCAACGACGCAACTCGGTGGGAACACATTGCTCCCGGGGCCACCGTCCATCCGATCGTCCCGCTTCCACGCCCCGCCAGACTGCTCTGGGAAGCGCAACGCGGATCTGCATTTGCCGATCGGCTCGGTTGCGACGTGTGGCACGGCCCTCACTACACGCTGCCGCGCCACTTGGCCTGCGCATCCGTCGTCACGGTGCACGATTTGACCTTTTTCGATCAACCCGAAACGCACGAGCGCGTCAAGGTCGGTTTCTTTCGGCGTGCGATCAACACCAACAGCGAGCGCGCCACCCGAATTATTTGCGTTTCGCAACACACCCGAGACCGCCTTCACGCGCTCGTTCCCCACCACGCGCCGATCGATATTGCTCGCCACGGCATCGATCACAATCGGTTCCGGGTCGACGATGCGCCAGCCAACGTTGCACACGACAGTGCGGCGCTGGCCCGACGCGGAATCACGGGAGATTTCATCGCGTTTGTGGGAACGATTCAACCTCGCAAGGCGCTCCCGATCTTGGTGGAGGCGTTTGGGATGCTTCGGAGCGACTTTCCAACCCTCCGACTCGTGATCGCCGGTGGCGACGGTTGGGGCAGCCGAGCGTTGCTCGACGCCATCCGTCGCAATCAGGTCGCCACTTCCGTCGTCCGTCCTGGCTATATCGACGATGCCACCGTCGCCGCGCTCTATCGACGCGCCGCAGTCGTGGCCTATCCATCCCTCGCGGAAGGTTTCGGCTTGCCCGCACTCGAAGCGCTGGCATGCGGTGCGCCGCTTGTGACGAGCAGCGGTACAGCGATGGATGAATTCATCGACGACGGGGCGCTCACCGCCTCACCCGGTAGCGCCAGAGAACTCGAGGGGGCGCTTCGTGCCGCACTCGTTCCAGATACGGCGGCTCGGTTGAGGCGCAGAGGCCCACAAATTGCCGCTGCCTACACGTGGTCAGCTTGCGTCGATACCCACCTTTCGACGTACCGTGCTGCCGCACACTCTGGAGCACCACCGAACGAACCCAGTTCGCAATGAGATTCGGCGAGGCATAATGCGGGCAATCATCACTGGCGGCGCTGGCTTTGTCGGCGGTCATCTCGCCGATCATCTTGAAGCACACGGCGACGAGGTCATCTCACTCGACCGAGTCAACGGTCTCGACATCCGCGACGCCGAAGATGTGCGTCACCAATTTGAAGCGGCGCGAGCCGATGTGTTGTATCACCTTGCGGCCTTCACGCACGTAGGTAACTCATGGAATGCCGCGACTGAGGTACTACGAATCAACGTCGAGGGCACGATGAATGTGCTCGACGCATGCAGAGCTACGCACGTAAAACGCGTCGTAGTGATTGGGAGCTCAGAGGAGTACGGCAGGGTCGGTGCGCACGAAGTTCCAATCACAGAAACCACCCCGTTGCGTCCAGCAACTCCCTATGGCGCAAGCAAGGCCGCTGCGGGTCTCCTCGCGCAACAGGCTTGGTACGGACACGGACTCGAAACTGTTCGCGTCCGTCCGTTCAATCACACCGGCGCTGGTCAATCACCCGATTTTGTCGCGCCTGCACTCGCACAGCGCATCATCCGTGCCCAACGCGACGACACTGGCTACATCGCCGTCGGCAACCTCGATCCCATTCGAGAACTCCTCGATGTCCGAGACGTCGTACGTGCCTATCGACTCCTCATGGAGCGCGGCGAACCCGGCGAGGTGTACAACGTTGCAACAGGCAAAGGTCACCGCATCGGCGCTCTGGCTGAAACCATGGTGTCATTCGCTGACCGGCCGCTCGAGTTACGGCCCGATCCCACCTTGGTACGGCCCGTTGAAGTCGAACGCCTGGTGGGCGACGCGTCGAAACTCGCTGAACGGACAGGTTGGAGTCCGGAGTATTCATTGACCGAAACGCTTCGCACCGTGTTCAACCACGCGCTTCATACCTCCTGACGGTCGAGCCAGCCCAACAACATCGCAATCGCGCGAGGGTCGTGACGCAGCCGATGCGCTCCATGTTCAATGATTCGCAACTCCGCGTTACCGTCGCCCGCACGGTGGAGGTCGTACGCGTGCTGGAGCGGGACCACGTCGTCGTGGGAGCCATGTACGAGCATCCACGACCTAGGAGCGATGCGCCGCGCCGCGCCCAACACATCGAGATCTGCGATCGATTTTCCCCATTGCGCCACGCTCGGCGGAAATCCGTCGGCATGGATGACGCCCACCCTGCGGCAATATTCGGCAAATCGTTGCGCATCTGGCACCCACGTATGTAGCGATGCCGGCGCAGCGAACGTTGCGATCCCTCGAATCGACGGATCACGTGCCGCGCCGACTATTGCAAGAGTTCCTCCGAGGCGAAAACCCGCGAGCCAAACGCCATGTGTGTCGTCGCGTTTGCGCAGCGTCGCGATCGCGGCCTGCACGTCGCTGAGCCAACCGTCCATCGAGAAGTCGCCCTCAGATGAACCAGAACCGCGATATTGAAACGTCACCGCGGCCCAACCTGCGTCGCGGGCGATCCGATCCGCAAATAGTGGATACGTATTCCCGGCGAGTGCGGCACCTCCAGTACCCCTCGGGAAACCGGGAAGGAGCATCAGTGTGGGGAGCCGGCCGGAAGTGGTGGGGCGTGCATAATGGGCAGTTAACCGAAGTCCTTCGGAAATGATCTCATCCATAGCGATGCAAGTATCCTCGCACGTGATGGTTGGAACTCCTGCGCTCAAAGAATGGGCCGTGATCTGTCACGCACTGCTCGCTGGCGAACAGGTCATTGATCTGCGAAAAGGTGGTCTGCGCGAATCCGGTTCGCCCGAGGGCGGTCGCCATTTCGACGTTGGCACAACCCGTGCCTGGCTCTACCCAACTGCAGAGCATCAACGCGCCGAACTCTTGAAACCGCCATATCAACATTGGATCGATCTGGCGCCGAGCGCGCCGGTTGGTCACGACATCACCCTGCACGGTTGGGTTGAGGTCTTCGAGTCGCACACCATCACCGATGGTGCGATTCTCGAACGCCTCACGCCAAAAGTCATTTGGAGCGATGAATACGCAGCATCTCGACTCAAATGGAAACAACGAGATCCGCTGTGGGTGCTCATACTTCGCGCCCAGCGCCTCGTCGAACCGATCGTGGTGCCGTGGTCAGAGGAGTACGGCGGTTGCACGTCGTGGGTCGAGTTCATGGGATTGCCAGACAGTCCAACGACCCTCGCAAGCGAACCTGCGTTAAGCGATGAATCGTTTGCGGCACGAGTCAAAGGCGTGCACGAGGGGCTCGGCGTTACCCGCTAAACGGCTTGTACCCGCGGTTGCGGGCCTCATCGACAGTGTCGGGCCCGAAACACGCATAACTCTCGTTCGCCACGATGTCGGCGACCGCTTCGGCAACGCGATCGCTCACCGCCATTTGATCCATGTCGTACACGACTTGTGAACGCTTGTCACCGACGAAACGAACGTGCTCAAGTGCGGTGGGCTTGTCCATCGGTCGCAACGCTACCGCTGCGACCGAGGACCCACTGCACCGATTGCGCGGAGATACGCGAGTTGGGTCTCCACCACCGGATAGATCTGTTCAGTAAGAAACTCCAGCCCATCGATAGTGCTGCGGTCGATGATGTATGCCACCGTCTCAGAAATTCCAATGACGACATCGGTCGCAAGATGCGGAGCCGAACCGTTTTGGGTGACACCTTGACGACCGAAGAACTCGATCTGATACCTCAAGATGCTTCGGACTTCATCCGGAGTCAGCGTCGACGCAACCAACTCGTCGAGATTCCGTACGACCCATGCATACGCGTCGTCCATGTTGTAGGTCGGAGGACGCGGTTCTAAGGCTTGCTTCCCGGCCTCGCGCAACACAAACCAAGCAGCGATTGCACACACGAATCCAAACGCAATAAAACCAGCGACAACAACCATGCGCACTCAGCGTAACTGCAGACGAGCACAAATCGCCCGGTGGTCGCTCGTCGGCGAGTACGGCAGCACTTTGCCTTCGACCACGTCGATGGCACCTCGAGCACATATGTGGTCGATCTGACTATGCGGTCGCCACGAGGGAAACGTTCGACCTTTCACAGCCATGCGCCAGCCAGGCAGCAACGAGGGTATCCACGTCCGCCAAATATTGCCATCACCGGCGATGATCGCTGGCCGCGTCGAACCATCGAGGTCGTGCTCGGCGAGGAGCCGCGCCAAACTCCGAAGCTGCACGATTGGTGCGCCAAACCACAGCTTTGACGACACGTGAAATGCCGTGACGTCGACTTCGTGATCATCAACAGCAATGCGCACCGAAACAGCGTTTCGGATCGGCACCGCGTCGTGAAATGACCGAGCCAGGGGAAGTTCGACGGTACGCACGACGGGGTGGCGCGTCGCAACAGCGAGTTCCCACCAGCCCTCGCCAGGCTCGGTCAATTGACGACGAGCCACGCTGATGTCGAGAGTCCGAAATTTGGTCTCGGTGACCGAGTGAAATCCGAATTCGCTCAATCGATCGAGAAACGATTCGCCGTTGTGTCCCCGCCATGATTCGGGGAGGATCACAACATCGGCGCGCTCAAGCACCGAACGTTCAAGTTGGCCGAAAGGGTCAAAGACTGCGCTCTGCTGTCGGTCAGGAACCCGCGAGACTCCCCAGTGCACGTTCCACTCGAGAACACTCAATATTGCACCCGTTCCGCCCGGCGCGCCAGGTTGCTCAGCACCCATAACGCACGTCGCTCACTCGCGGGCCGCGATACGAACACGTCCGAACAACGAGACACACACGATGGAATTGGTTGGTCCGATTGCTAGATCCCGATACGTTGGGCCAGCAATTCTCGGTGGTAGGTGGCGTCGCCGAGGTAGATCTCCGAACTCTTCGCGCGCTTGAAGTACAGGTGCGCGTCGTGCTCCCACGTGAAACCGATGCCACCGTGAATCTGGATGTTCTCGGCAGCGCAATGGAAGTACGCATCTGAGATGTAGGCCTTCGCGAGCGCTGCAACGACGGGTAATTCTTCGTTATCTTCACCTGCTGCCCACGCCGAGTAATAGGCCGCGCTCTTACCGCTTTCAACCTCAAGCAGCATATCGGCGCATTTGTGCTTGATCGCCTGGAAGGAACCGATCGGACGCCCGAATTGCACTCGCACTTTGGCGTACTCCACGCTTTGGTCGAGTACGAACTGTGCGCCGCCAATCATCTCATTCGAGAGCAACACGGCAGCCTGGTCGAGTGTCTTTGAGAATGCCGCGAACGCTTCGCCGGGAGTCCCGAGCGGCGTCGCTGCGACGTTCTGAAATTCGAGCTTGGCTTGCTTGCGAGTTTGGTCCATCGTCGACAACGCTGTGCGCGTCAGGCCCGTTGCGTCCCCAGCGACCGTAAAGAAGCCGATTCCTTCAGTTCCGGTGCTGCCAGCAAGACGCGCCACGACGACGATCAGATTCGCGTTATGGCCATCGATGACGAAGCTCTTCGTACCGTTCAGGACGTAGCCACTTCCCGATTTCGTGGCTTCCATCGTGATCCCGGCGCTGTCCCACTTGCCGTTCGGTTCGGTGAACGCGAGCGCCGCAATCGTTTCACCGGATGCAATGCCAGGAAGCAGCGCCTTCTTGTCGTCTGCGGTGCCAGCATTCAGGATCGCGTTGGTTGCGAGCGCGACAGTCGCAAAATACGGTGCGCACAGCAGCACGCGTCCCATTTCTTCGAACACGATTGCGAGTTCGACGAACGAAAACCCCTGGCCGCCGTACTCCTCGGGGATATGCAGGCTTTGCAAGCCGAGTTGTTCTGCCATTTGCGTCCACACTGCAGGGTCATAACCCTCAGTGCCTTCCATCAATCGTCGTACCTCAGCCGACGGCGACTTGGCTTCGAGGAACTGACGGATCGTGCGACGCAGTTCGTCCTGTTCTTCGGAGAAGGCGAAGTTCACGGTGGTGCTCCTTGTGACGTCGGTTCGGGTAGATCGATTCGAGTTACGTTGATTGGGGTTCGCTCAGCGCGATGGCGCTGCAGATTGCTGCATCGAAGGATTCGTTGGGTTACCTAGGTTCGCGCGGGAGTCCGAGGACCCGCTCACCGACAATATTGCGTTGGATTTCGCTGGCTCCTGCATAGATGGTTTCGGCGCGTGAAGCCATGAAGTTCTGATGGACAACGTCGAGTTCATACTCGCCATTGCCGTCGCGCAGAATCGTAAGTGCATCAGCTCCGAGCACCTGCATCGCGGTCTCACCCAGGTTCCGGTGCCAATTGCTCCAATAGAGCTTGCCGAGACTCGCCGTCGGTCCGACACTGCCACTCCGAAGCATTTCGGTGACCATGCGTTGTCCGTTGTACTGCATGATGTTCACGCCGATCCAATGCCCCGCAAGCTTGTTGCGCAACACAGGATCCCGCGCCGAGCCGTTCTGTTGCGCGAGAGCAATGAGGTCGGCCATTTCCTGGCGAAACAGCAGTTGGCGAGCAAGAAATGCGGTTCCTCGCTCGTAACCCAGCGTCGCCATTGCAACCGACCAGCCCTCGCCGACGGGCCCGAGGACATGGTCTTTCGGCGTGCGAACACCGTCGAAGAACACCTCATTGAATTCTGCGCCACCAGTCATTTGGCGCAATGGCCGCACCTCTACCCCTGGTTGATGCATGTTCACCATGAGGTACGAAAGGCCCTTGTGACCGCGCGAGTCGGGATCCGTGCGCGTAATGGCAAAACACCAGTCGGCTTTATGGGCCATGGTTGTCCAGACCTTTTGACCGTCGATCACCCACTCGTCACCGTCGAGCACCGCACGCGTCTGCACGTTGGCGAGGTCGCTGCCGGCATTCGGCTCCGAAAACCCTTGGCACCACATTTCCTCGACGGCCTGAATCTTCGGAAGGTAGCGCCGTTGTTGCTCACCAGTTCCGAATTGAATCAACGTAGGAGCGAACAAACCTTCACCGAAAAAGCTCACTCGCGCTGGCGCTCCGGCCCGCGCGTATTCCTCTTGAAAAATCACCTGTTCGCTAAACGTCGCTGAACGTCCGCCGTACTCAACTGGCCAACTCAGCCCAAGCCAACGATCGCGGCCAAGGAGTTTCTCCCACTCGACTCGGAGTTCCCAATCGGTTTCTGCGGTTTCGCCGGCCGAAGGTGAGAGCGTGCTGAACTCACCGACATGGTGCTTCGCGATCCAATCGCGAATCTCCCCGCGAAAGGTCGCTTCAAGGGCTGAGTCGTGAAAGTCCATAGGCGCGGGTGCAACGTACTTGACCGGGTGGTCAGGAATCCAGCCGATCTCAAAGACCACATATGGTGGCCCTCGATGGACGGTCCACCACACGAGCCCCGGGCACGGGCGAAGATTCCGATGTCGCTCATCGTTGGCGGCTTGATCGGAACCGGCGGGTTGGTGTTCGTCGTGATCAAGATCAGCCAGCAGTGGTCGCAGGTCAGGGACCGTCTCGCGCATGTCAACGTGGGGTTGCTTGCCCTGGCGCTCGCGCTTGGCGTACTTGGGATGACCGCGATCGCCCTTGCTTGGCGACCGGTGCTCATGACGCTCGGTGCTCCAGCTGTCGCTCGGCGGACGGTCGTGCGCTGGTACTTCGTGGGAGAAATTGGCAAATATGTACCCGGTGGCGTGTGGACTGTGGTGGGGCGTGCCGAGCTCGCCCGACGGGGTGGTCTGTCGCGTAGCAGTGCGTACGGAAGCGTTGCGCTGTCGTTGCTGTGTTTGCAGGTTGGCGGCGCCTGCGTGGCGGCGATCGCCGTGCCATTTTCTGGTCTCGCCGATGGCAATCCGAAGATCTGGCTGATCCTGTTGGTCGTACCGATTGGTCTCGGAGTGCTGCATCCTCGGGTTGCAGGATCATTCCTGGCATTCGTGCGGCGTGTCACGAAGCGAGATTTCAGCTTCGCAGTACCGCCGTTCAGCACCACACTTCGACTCGTTGCGGGATATGTCCCAGCCTGGTGTGCGATCGGAATGTCGACGGCGATGGTGGCTCGAGCGCTTGACGCGCACGCGCCAATCGGTCGTGTGTTCGCCGGAACAATCGTGAGTTGGATCATCGGCTTCATCTTCATTCCCACGCCGGGAGGAATTGGAGTGCGCGAAAGTGCCTTCACGGCGATGGTCACGCTTGCGCCCGGAATAGCCGTCACGACGTCACTCCTCGCCCGACTGATATTCATGTTTGTCGACGGAACCGGCGCGGCCATCACACCAATCATTTTCCGAACCAGAGCGCACCGCGACAAGGAAGCAGCCGACGACGCTCACTAGCGACAACACGCGCCTGTCCATTGTGCGTTCCGCTTGGCCAATCGGTGGAAATATCCCACCGAACGTGACTGGTGGGTTGCTCCGGTTAGCGAGCGCGTGCGCGAACCACCGTCCAGGGCAACGGCTTCGCGACAGAGACCACATCGAAGTATTCCCCCACCATCGCCGTGAATGATTTCGCGCTCCAGTGTTGGATGTGGCCTGGAGTATTGCCGAGTTCTTTGAGATACGTGCCTCGCACCATGTTGAGCAGTCGCCACGTGGGTTCATTCGGAACGCTGACAACCACATCACGACGCGCGACACGCGCGAGTTCCAATAGCGCGGCCTGGGGATCAGGGAGGTGTTCGAGCACTTCGATAGCGAGCACGAGATCACACGACCCGTCGCGGATCGGTAGCGCGCTCGCGTCGCCAAACAAACCATCAAGGCGGCGATCGCGCCAATGCGACGCCAATCCAGCGTCGGGAAGATCCAAGCCAGTGAACACAACGTCGCCATATCTGGCAACGATGCGGTCGGCAACCTCGCCCTCACCCATCCCAAGTTCGAATACCGTCGTCGGCGTCTCGCTGGGCAAGGCCGCATCGAGAGCAGCCATGAAGCCGCTCATCAGCTTGCGGGCTATGGGGTTTTTCGCTGCGTACTTGTCGTAGTGATTCCCGATCGGCACCTCTGCAGTAGACGCCTCGGACACCTCAACCGGCCTTGTGTTCCAACGTCAGCGACGCGGCCGACGGAACTTCGCGCGACGTTTTGGCGAGCCGAACCTGCAGGTCGGCGAGCAGACCGATCGCGATCACCTGGAATGCTGCGAACAAGATCAACAGCGAATTGTTTGATATGTGATGGTCGTGAAAATGCACGACATCGAATCCGAGTTTCACGGTGCCGAACAATCCGAGAAATAGGCCAAGGGGCATAAATACGCGGAGTGGTTCGTACGACAAGATCATGCGAATGACTTGGAGTGCGTAGCGGCGCGTGTCTTTCACCGGATGAAATTTTGATTTCCCGGCGCGCTTCGAATAGGGGATGTCGACATATTTGACGGAATAACCGTTCGCGAGGAACGTCATCGTCATCGTGGTCACGCAAGAAAAGCCAGCAGGAAGCAGGTGAAGAAATTGATCGGCGACGTCGCGCCGGAATGCGCGAAGACCGGAATTCAGATCAGGGATATCGGTTTGCGAGAGGTAACAAGCAAGTTTGCGGATGCTCCACTTCGCCGGAACCCGGAGCATCTTGAACGTGCCCTCTTCGGTGGTACGGGCACCGACGACCTGGTCGTATCCTTCGAGCTCTTTGACCATCTGCGGAATTTGGTCGTTGGGGTAGGTCATATCCGCATCAGTCCACACAACGACGTCGCCTCTCGACGCGCGAGTGCCGATACGCCGGACAGTGCCAGAACCGCCGTTGCGGGGCATCGTGATGAGGCGGATTCCCGGCACATTTTGCAGCACTTCACCGCTGCCGTCGGTGGAGCAGTCGTCGACGCAGATGATCTCGTAGGTGTAATCGGACGCGTCGAGTGCGGCCTTGATCCGGTCGATCTCAGCAACCACATGGTCGCGTTCGTTGTATACCGGCAAGATGACTGAGACGTCACAAGTTTCGGGCATTCGGGCCACCTCCGCGTCGGTGACGTTACCGGCCGACACGGGCAGAGGCCCGCTTTTGCTGCATGGCGCCCTGACCAACGGGTGGCGCAACGCATACCCTCTCCGCGATGGCAGCACCACGCCCAGCCCATTACGAAACCGCAACCGTTCGAATCGACAAGATTGTGGTGGGTCCTTACGAAAACAATGCGTACGTCGTCCGCTGTAAGAGCACGGGCGACGCGGTTCTGATCGACGCAGCAAACGAACACGAATTGTTGATCCCTCTCAGCCGCAGCCTCGGCGTTCGCCGGGTCCTGACGACTCATGGTCACTGGGATCACATTCAGGCGGTCTCAGCCGCACGTGATGCTGGCCTAGAGGTTGGGATCGGGGCGCGTGACGCCGACATGCTCCCCGCCTACGACTTTGTGATCGACGATGAATTTGTGCATGAGGTTGGCGATCTACGGCTCGAGACGATTCACAACCCCGGCCATACACCTGGCTCAATTTCGTTTCGACTCCTGGGCCACCCGGTCGTGTTCACCGGCGACACATTGTTCCCGGGAGGTCCTGGGAACACCTCGGCGCATGCCCTTGCGAGTTTTGAAACGATCATCGATTCGATCGACCAGCGCCTGTTCACACTGCCCTCTGAGACGCTCGTGCTCGCTGGTCATGGCCTCGACACCACGATCGGGACTGAACGACCGAACCTGCAGTCGTGGGTCGACCGCGGTTGGTGACCGCTCTAAAATACTGGCGTCGGCTGTAATGGATCGCGATCACTTCGCACTGATTGGTGACATCGCGGTGTTCAATTGGCTGGGCTCAGTCTGGAAGGCGGACCACAATGAACTCGACCACGCTCCATCACGACCGTGATCAACTCCTTGCCGCGTTCCGGTCGGTGCGCGGAGTCACCGAAGCAATAGCGGCGCCGCTGTCATATGAAGATCAATGTGTGCAGTCGATGCCCGATGCGAGTCCGGTCAAATGGCATCGCGCCCACACGACGTGGTTCTTCGAGACGTTCATCCTTGTGCCGGAGATGGCTGGATACCGTCAGCTCGATGAGCGCTATAGCTACCTCTTCAATTCGTATTACGAAGCAGTCGGAGCTCGCCATGCTCGAGCCGAACGCGGCTTGTTGACTCGTCCAAGTTGCGAAGAGGTCGCGGAGTATCGGGCGCACGTCGACAACGCGATGGAGCGGTTCATGACCCACGAGACATCGCGGGTGTTCGCTCAAGCCGCGCCCCGCATCGAACTCGGACTCCATCACGAACAGCAGCACCAAGAGTTGCTGCTCATGGATATCAAGCACGCACTGTCGCGCAATTGTTACGACAACCAATACTGCGATTCTCAGTATGCGCCAACCTCAGGAGCATCGAATACTGCTCGAGCGTTGGAGTTCACAGAACACAGCGGCGGAATCATCGACATCGGCGCGTCGGACCACGGTTTTTCGTTCGACAACGAAGGGCCAATGCACACTGCGCTCGTCCAACCGTTCGCCTTGGCCAATAGGCTCGTCACCGCCGGCGAATGGAAAGCATTCATCGAGGACGACGGATATCAACGCGCCGAACTCTGGCTCTCCGACGGTTGGGGCACGGCCCAACGCGAGGGTTGGAATGCCCCCCTGTATTGGGAACAGATCGACGGCGATTGGTCGACCTTGACGATGCATGGTGTGCGTGCGATCAACGACGAAGAACCCGTTGTACATGTCAGCTTCTACGAGGCAGACGCATTCGCGCGGTGGAGTGATGCACGGCTCCCAACCGAGGTCGAATGGGAATCGGTCACCAGCGACGAACCAATCGCCGGCAACCTTCTCGACGGATCTGCCCCGCTCACCTCACTGCACCCACGCGCTTCAACAACAACCCAATACTTCGGCGACGTCTGGGAATGGACTGGCTCGGCATATCTCCCCTATCCCCGATTTACGCCCGCAGCTGGAGCGATCGGCGAGTACAACGGCAAATTCATGAGCAACCAGATGGTCTTGCGTGGTGGATCTTTCGCCACCCCCGAATCACACATCCGCAGCACATACCGGAATTTCTTCTACCCGCACCAGCGTTGGATGTTCGCTGGCGTTCGTCTCGCCCGCGATGTGGAGCCCAACTGACATGACTGCAATCACGATCGATGTTCATCTTGAGCCGCTCGAAATGGCCGCGGCGTTGCGTGCCGACGCTGCAGAGGGTCTCATGCGAGCCCAGAAAGATTTGCCGCCGAAGTGGTTCTACGACGAGCAGGGATCGCAGCTGTTCGACGAAATCACTCGCGTTGATGAGTACTACCCGACTCGCTGCGAGCGCGCCATTCTCGAAACCAATGCTGCAACAATCGCACGCGTCACGCAGGCGGACACGCTGGTCGAACTCGGTTCAGGAACTTCGGAAAAGACACGCATCATCCTCAATTCGTTGCGCGACGCGCACACCCTTCAGCGCTTTGTGCCATTCGATGTCAGCGAACAGACGTTGCGCGATGCGGCCGAGGCGGTCAGTACTGAGTACCCCGAAATCGCCGTGCACGCGGTAGTTGGCGACTTCGAACGACATCTCGGCGATATCCCAACAGGAGGCCGCCGCCTGGTCGCGTTCCTTGGCGGCACAATTGGGAATCTGCAGCCTGTCGCACGGGCGCGATTCCTCAATGATGTGGCGTGTGGGTTACGGCCGGGCGATCACCTGCTGCTCGGTACCGATTTGGTCAAGGATCCGGCCCGTTTGGTTTCTGCGTACGACGACGCTGGCGGCGTCACTGCGCGGTTCAACAAGAACGTCCTGACCGTGTTGAACAGGGAACTCGACGCCGACTTCGACGTCAACGATTTCGACCACGTCGCCGCTTGGGTGGAGGATCGAGAGTGGATCGAGATGCGACTGCGCTCGCGGCGCGCTGTCGATGTCAAGATTCTTGCGCTTGGTCAAGTGGTCTCGTTCGCACCAGGTGAGGAAATTCGCACCGAAATCAGCGCCAAGTTCCGCAAAGTTCGAGTTGAAGCAGAACTCGCGGCCGCCGGGCTCCGTCTGACGCACTGGTGGACCGACCCAAACGGCGACTTCGCACTCAGTCTTTCCACGCTCGCCTAACTCGCTCGATGGTCCCCGGCACAATTTCCACTATCGCCGTAGTGGAATTACACTGGGCAACATGGCGCAGGCCGAAATAGCCCTCGAAATCGACGATCTCCACGCTCAGGTCGAAGGTAATTCGATCCTGAAAGGGGTATCGCTCGCCGTCCCGACCGGCGAAATCCACGCCTTGATGGGCCCGAATGGCTCCGGAAAGTCGACGCTGGCCAACGTGTTGCTCGGCAATCCAGCGTATGAGGTCACGTCGGGCAAGATCCTCTTCCAAGGCGAAGACATCACGGCCCTATCACCCGGCGATCGCGCGGCGCGCGGGCTGTTCTTGGGGTTCCAACACCCTGAGGAAATTCCCGGCGTGTCAGTCTTCAGCTTTATGCGCCAAGCGATGGCAGTCCGCAAAGGGATCGACAACTTCTCGGTGCTGGAGGTGCGTTTGAAAATCATGGAATGGACCAAACGGCTCGGCATGGACAACCGCTTCACCGAGCGCTACCTCAACGAAGGATTCTCAGGCGGCGAACGCAAACGCAATGAGATCTTGCAAATGGCCCTGCTTGAGCCCGACTTCGCGATTCTCGACGAGACCGACAGCGGTCTCGACATCGACGCCCTGAAAGCCGTTGGCGACGGTATCGCCGAAGTGCGCCGCGACCGAAAGGAACTCGGCATCCTTGTGATCACCCACTACCAACGCATGCTCGACTACCTCACACCCGATGTAGTGCATGTGCTCGTCGACGGGCGCGTCGTCAGTACCGGTGGACCCGAACTCGCCAAGCGCGTCGAGACCGACGGTTTCGACACCTTTCGTCACCAAGTCGCATAGGCCGTTTCATGAATACGCTCGACGTCGCACGCATCAAGTCCGACTTCCCCATCATGCAACACCAGACCAACGGTAAGCCGTTGGTCTTTCTCGACTCAGCAGCATCGTCGCAAAAGCCGATTCAGGTACTCGACGCGATGGACGACGCGTATCGCAACTACTACGCGAACGTGCACCGTGGCGTGTACGAAATCGCTGAGATTTCCACGGCGCGTTTCGAAGCTGCACGAGCCAAAGTGGCCCGATTTATTGGCGCCAATGATCCCAACGAGATCGTCTTCGTGCGCAATGCAACCGAGGCGATCAATCTCGTCGCACATTCGTGGGGGCGCGCAAATCTCCGATCCGGTGATGTCGTCGTGCTCACCCACATGGAGCACCACGCCAACATCGTGCCGTGGCAGATGCTCGCGGATGAGCGCGGCATCGAGTTGCGATGGATCCCGCTCACGAGCGACTACACCCTGGATCTCTCGACCCTCGACCAACTTCTCGACGGTGCGAAGCTGTTGTGCGTTACCGCCATGTCGAACGTACTGGGAACAATCAATGACATCGCACCGCTTGCGGCAGCCGCGCACTCACACGACGCACTGATTCTTGTCGACGCATGTCAATTCGTGCCGCATGTCGCAACCAACGTTCAAAACTGGGATGCGGATTTCATCGCATTTTCGGCGCACAAGATGTGCGGTCCTAGTGGAATTGGGGCACTTTGGGGCCGTCGCGAGCTCCTCGAAGCGATGCCACCGTTCCTCGGTGGCGGCGGCATGATTCGCGACGTACGACTCGATGGCTTTGTCCCGGACGAAGTCCCGTGGAAGTTCGAAGCTGGTACTCCAGCGATCGTCGAAGCGATCGGTTTCGGCGCGGCGATCGACTACCTGAACAATCTTGGGATGGACGCAATCCGTGATCACGAGATGCGACTGACGCGATTCGCACTCGATGCACTCACCACAGCGTTCCCGAAGACGCTGCGAATCTATGGACCACGTGATGTATCGATTCGTGGGGGTGCAGTTTCGTTCTTGTTCGATGGCATTCACGCTCACGATGTCAGCCAAGTACTCGACCAGGACGCCGTGTGTGTCCGCCCAGGGCACCACTGCGCCAAGCCACTCATGCGTCAGCTCGGCATCTCCGCGACGAGCCGCGCAAGTTTTTACATCTACAACGACGAGCACGACGTCGACTGTCTCGTGCAAGCCCTCGCCAAAGCAGAAAAGTTCTTCGCGCTGTAATTGTCGACGCAACGCGGGGAACCGCAACGGTCACCGCAACAACTCTGCGCCCGAGAGATACACCCGTGCGATACATAGGCCAATAGATAGGATCAGCACCATGGCCGGTCTCGAAGACCTCTATAGAGAGATCATCCTCGATCACTACCGTTCACCGCGCAATCGAGGTGAACTCGCTGTGCCACCCGCGCATAAGACCGAGGGCTTTAACCCGCTATGTGGCGACGAAGTAGCAATCTTTTTGGAAGTCGATTCCTCAGGAACCGTGAGCGAGATCAAAATCAGCGGCCAAGGTTGTTCGATCAGTCAAGCGTCGACATCGATGATGAGCGACGCCGTCAAAGGTAAGACCGTCACAGAGGCACGAAAACTCATCCGCGCCTTTAAGGCTTTGATGTCGATTCACGAAAGCAAGCTCGAAGGCGAAGCCGACGGCAGTGACCTCGCCGCCGACCTTGAAGGCATCAGCCTCGGCGACCTCGAAGCCCTCCAAGGCGTCGTGAAGTTCCCCGTGCGAATCAAGTGCGCGACATTGGCATGGAACACGCTGCAACAGGGGTTCGAAGAACTCGACGTGTAGCTCCAATTCACTGAAGTGTGACACACGCGCCACGTCGCACAACGTGCCGCATTTCAAACTTGCACAAATCCCGACCGTGTACAAGCCGATGATGGTGTTAGCTTGAGTCCCACTCGGGAACTCTCAGGAGGCCAAGATGAACCAGACCGGCGTCGTCACAATGATCGACGAAGCACTCGCACGTTTCGCGGCGCGCGATCTGATTGCTGGCCACGAAGTAGTCGATTTCCTCCTCGATCTGCGCCTCGCCGTCCTCGACGACAGCGAACTGCGTGAACTCCTCGAACAAGAGGTACAACCGACCGTTTCGTAGCACCGGAGCTGTACTCGCCACGCTCCGCTCAAGGTTTCCGCGCGTCCAAACAGAGCTTTCAGACGTGACCGCTATTTCGCGTGCCCAACTTGTAGCCTGAATCGACCTGTTCTTCGTCTGTAAAGGCATTCGTGCGTAAAGAGCTGTGGGTGCGTAGTTCCATCGTTGCCGCCACTGCGGTTGGCGTGGCAGTCGTGAGCCTCTCCACGTACGGATATGTCTTCGGTTTCGACGGTGCACCTTCCACCGCTGCTGGCGCTTCACGGACGGGATTCGTCAGCGCGTCAAGCACGTCATCGTCCACCGTCGCGCCGTCATCGACCACTCACACGACTCCCACGACGATCCCCACCACCACGACGACACATCCTGTAATGAAGGAACCGCCGGCGCAGATCATGCCGGATGTTCCGAGCAACGGATTAGGACAGTTCAGCTCAGGCGCTGTCGTTCGCGCCTACGAGCAGCGGCTCAAAGACTTGCATTTCGATCCAGGCCCGATCGACGGAAAGTTCGACATCGATCTTCGCTACGCCGTGGAGGCCGTACAGAAACTTTGGGGTCTGCCGCGAACCGGTCGTATCGATGAAGCCACTCGTGGTGTGATCGCCGGTTTCAAATATCCCACCTCATTGGTGAAGAACCCCGAGCCCAATAGAGTCGAGATTGATCTCGATCATCAGGTGCTCGTGGTCTGGACCAACTGGCAAATCACACTCATCACAACAACTTCAACCGGGAGCGGTCGGCGTTTTTGCGGAGGCAACGACGGCTGCCAATATGCCGTAACGCCACCGGGCAAGTTCGCGTTCCAATGGCACAAAGAAGGTTGGCGCAACGGCGCGCTTGGCATGCTGTGGAACCCGTACTACTTCAACGGTGGTATCGCGGTTCACGGGTACTCGTCCGTTCCGGTGTATCCCGCTTCGCACGGTTGTTCTCGTATTCCAATGCACATCGCCACGTACTTTGCATCGTTGGTGCAGAAGGGCGAACCGGTGTACGTCGTTGGAACGCCATCACATGATTCGAGTACACCGCCACCCACGACACCGACGACGGCGCCCGTCATATCCACCACAACAGTGCCGCCGACGCCCACGACGCAACCGCCGACAACCACGACGAAAACAACAGTCCCACATCCCACAACCACGACACACCCACACACCACCACTACGTGAGGCCTGTCACCTTGGCCAAGCGGGTCACGCGCTCCCGAGTGCCCGCCCGATCAGCAGTAGACCGCCGCCTGTTACAACTATGCCTGTGACGATCGGCAACGACGCGGCGATTCGCAGCGCACGTTGGCTTGCACGCTCGAGAGAGAACCGACGGCGCGCCCAGCCGAGCGCGAGGCCTGCCGCAATCAGTGTCGCCGACATCCCGACGCCGTAGAACACCACGAGCATCACGCCGAACCAGGCACGCCCAATCGCGGTGGCTCCGAGCAATACGATGACCGCGCTGGGTGTCGGAACGAGCCCCCCTGCGAAGCCAAGCGCGACAAGACTCCGCGTGCGCAATGGAGCGACGGCGTCTTCGTTGACGGTGTAGTCGTGTTCATGCCCGTGATGTTCGTGTTCATGCGCGGCGTGTTCATGCGCGTGATGGTCGTGCGAATGGGTGTGCCCGCCGTGTGAATGCCCGTGCGCAAACAAGGTTTTTCGTTGACGAACAGCGCGCACCAACAACGTCACTCCGAGAGCCCCGAACAAGATGCCGCTGAACACACCGAGATATGGGTAGACCGACTCTGGCGCGAACGTTTGGGTCGCCGTCAGCACGATGCCGAGCACCAACACGCCGATGGTGTGGGTAATCGCGACGGTGAGACCCAGCATGAACCCTTGCCGCGTCGATCCGCGCTGGCCGACCATGTACGCGGCCATCACCGTTTTGCCGTGCCCCGGGAACAATGCATGGAACGCGCCAAGTATGAGTGCGGCGGCAACGGCCAGCATTGCCAGACCAAGCGTGAGTCGTTTGGATTCCACGCTGTGAGTAAACCAACCAGTCAGCCCCTCGTATCGCGAGGTGAGTGGATTCGACCGGATCTGCGGCGCTGCTGCACCGCCGGGCTGGTAGTGCAACGAGATCGCTTGGGCATCGAGCGGCGAACGCAGTTGGTTCTTTGGATAATTCGTGAGGTGCTTGCTGAGTGAGGTCGTGGGGACGTTGGAGGAGTGCAAAGTCGTTTGGTCGCCGACTGCGATCAGTTCTCGCCAACCAACGCGGCCAGCAAAGTTGGTGTCCCGATAGTGCAAGGCGGCCGATCGGTCGGCACCCGACCAATCGAACCGACATTCAACCCGCAAGGTAACCAAGCCTTGGCCGGGGAGGGTGCGCATCAATGCAGAGCGCTGCACGAGCGGAATCGCACGGTCGCCAATAACTAGTTGCAGACCACGCTGCAACTCAGAACAGCGCGGCGCCGCTGCCGCGCGAAGCTCGGCATCGTCGTAGCGACCATCGCCATTCGTATCGACAGTCGCGCGCTGCTGGAAGGTGGGGATTTCCGCCAGGTCAAGCACGTAGTCGACGGTGCCGCGACCCGGACCAACTGTGACGCCGCTGTACCGATTCGTCGTGAAATTGCCAAGCGGATGCGCGCTCGCGGGGCCAGCCAACACACCAGTCGCCAAGACCGCGATTCCGCACGCCAACCCAAACCGAACTACCCGCAATCCCGGCGTCTTCACAAGTTGTGTTCGTAGCGGCGCAACATCACGGATGCGCCAAACCCAGTCGGGTACCTCACAGAAATTGTTCGTAAGGATGCCGAACGTTTCTTCTACGGTTGCGCCGATGGGATCCACTTCATTTCTCGACACCACGCAGGTCACGGCGTCCGGCGCGGGTTCGTACCGCGCGACGATCAGCGACGGCTGGAACGCGCCGATCATCCCGCAGGGCGGCATTGTGGCTGCACTCGCTGGTCGGGCCTTGACCGCGGAACTCGATGACCCAGGGCAGCTGTTGCGCTCACTGAGTGTCGTCTTCGCCGGCCAAGTGCTCAGTGGCGACGTCGAGATCGGCGTGCAGATCATCCGGCGCGGGCGCTCTATTTCCCAACTCATGGCCACGGTGACAAATCCCGGTGCCACCGCCGGATTAACTGCGATTGCCGTGTTCGGTGGCCCCCGACCGGGCTTCGCATTCACTGATCTCGAAATGCCAGATGTCGAGGCACCCGACCTGTGTCGTTCGTGGCGCGAGGATCCGCCTGAAGGCGTCGTGTTCGAGCACAAATTTGAAGCGGGTTATTGGGACAATGCGGAGGGCCGCGCTGCCTTTGGGGTCGCGCCGTGGGACACCGAAACCGCACGCACATCTGCCGAACAGGCCACGTGGTACCGGTTTGATGTGGCGCCATTACTGGCCGACGGCACGTGGGATCCGCTCGCGGTCGCGAGCATGTGCGACACGATGCCCGGAGCCGTCGGGCAACGAGTCGGCGGGTTCGGCACCTTGCCAATGTGGTTCAGCCCGAGCGCAGACCTCCACGTCCAACTGTTTCAACCAGCCCGAAGTGAGTGGTTGCTCGCACACAACACCTGCCGTCACGCAGGCGATGGCTACGCATCGCTCGACATG
The DNA here is from genome assembly GCA_038228615.1 of Acidimicrobiia bacterium. Taxonomy (GTDB): domain Bacteria; phylum Actinomycetota; class Acidimicrobiia; order IMCC26256; family PALSA-610; genus F1-120-MAGs023. Next base: position 36,247 of record JBBRPC010000001.1, read on the forward strand.
CGGATGTGGGACCCAAAGGTCGGACTCGTCGCCTACGCGACACAACAGATGTTCTTCAGCTGGCCCGACGGACCACCTTCGCCCGAACAACTCGAGATTCAGACCTCGTGATTTGAGTCACGAGACAATTCTGTCCGGCCGCGCACGTCAGGATTAGGTTCGGCGCGTTCTCTCGCAGTCTTCCTAGGCATTGGAGCCGGAGTGGTTCAAGCGACGCAGCGCTCCACGGTGCCGACGATTCGTCAGAGTCGTCGCAAGGCACCGTGGCCGATCGAGTTCTACCGGTCGGCAGTCGGCAAGAAATGGGTCATGGCATTGTCGGGTGTCATGCTCATGGGATTCGTGGTCAGTCATCTGATCGGCAACCTGAAGCTGTACCTCGGCCGCAACGAAATCAACCTCTATAGCGAAGCGCTCCGCGACATGCCGGGCCACCTGTTGCCACGTACGTTGCTGCTCTGGGTGATCCGAGGCGGGCTCATCGCAGCGTTCGCCGTGCACATTCACGCAGCGGTCACGCTCACCCAAACAAACCAAAAGGCTCGCTCCACAAAGTACCAATCCCCGCGTGACTACCTCGCCGCGAACTACGCATCGCGCACCATGCGGTACTCCGGTGTAATCGTGATCGCGTATGTGATCTTTCACCTTTCGGATCTCACCTTCGGCTCAGGCCCACATCACCTCCGGGGCGATGTTTACAACAACCTGATTTATTCGCTCCAGCGGCCCTGGGCCGCGGCCGCCTACATCATCGCCAACCTTGCGTTGGGTCTGCATCTCACGCACGGCGCTTGGAGCATGTTCCAGAGCCTCGGCATCAACAACCCCAGGATCAACGCGTTCCGACGCCACTTCGCGCGCGGCTTCGCGGCGATCGTCGTCGTCGGCAACCTGAGCTTCCCGATCTTTGTGCAGTTGCACGTCATGGAGCCCACATGTTCCGCGAATCGCACACCAATCGCCAACCAACGGCCGTGTGATCAACAACTTGCGGGCCGCATCTCGCCCGCAAAGGGGAAATAGCGATGGCGCTCGATTCGAAGATTCCCGAAGGCCCGATCGCCGACAAATGGGACAATCACAAATTTGATGTGAAACTCGTCAACCCTGCCAACAAACGCAAGTTCACGATCATCGTGGTGGGAACCGGCCTCGCCGGAGCATCAGCTGCCGCATCGCTTGCCGAGCTCGGCTACGACGTCAAGATCGTGAGCTTTCACGATTCACCTCGGCGGGCCCACTCCATCGCCGCGCAAGGTGGCATCAACGCGGCGAAGAACTACAAGAACGACGGCGACAGCGTGCACCGCTTGTTCTACGACACCGTGAAGGGCGGCGACTTCCGCGCCCGTGAAGCCAACGTGCACCGACTCGCACAGGTCTCTGTGAACATCATCGACCAGTGCGCGGCGCAAGGTGTGCCGTTTGCCCGTGAATACGGCGGCATGCTCGACAACCGTTCCTTTGGTGGCGCTCAGGTATCGCGCACCTTCTACGCGCGCGGACAAACAGGTCAGCAGCTATTGCTCGGCGCATACCAAGCAATGATGCGCGTCGTCGGCCTCGGCATGGCTGAGCTCTACAACCGCACTGAAATGCTCGAGCTCGTCGTCAATGATGGCGTCGCCTGCGGTGTCGTGTGTCGCGACCTCGTCAGCGGCGAGGTCTTTTCACTTGCCGGGCATGCAGTCATCGTCGCTACCGGTGGCTACGGCAACGCGTTTTACCTCTCGACCAACGCAATGCAATCCAACGTGACTGCCGCGTGGCGAGCCCACAAACAAGGCGCATATTTCGCGAACCCGTGTTACACCCAGATTCACCCGACATGCATTCCGGCGAGCGACGACTTTCAGTCGAAACTCACCTTGATGAGCGAATCATTGCGCAACGACGGTCGGATTTGGATTCCGAAGAACGCAGACGACACTCGTTCCGCCGATCAGATCCCTGAAACTGACCGCGACTACTACCTCGAACGGCGCTATCCCGCGTTCGGAAACCTCGTACCGCGCGATATTGCGTCGCGGGCGGCAAAACGCGAAGTCGATGCTGGTCGTGGAGTCGGACCACAGAAAAACGGTGTGTATCTCGATTTTGGCGCGGCCATCGAGCGGCTTGGCGAAGACGTCATTCGCGATCGCTACGACAACTTGTTCGAGATGTACGACCGCATTACCGATGAGAACCCCTACAAAATGCCGATGCGCATCGACCCGGCAGTGCATTACACAATGGGTGGGCTGTGGGTTGACTACAACCTCATGAGCAACGTCCCGGGCCTGTACGTTCTTGGCGAAGCGAACTTCTCCGATCACGGCGCGAACCGTTTGGGTGCCTCAGCGCTCATGCAAGGTCTTGCCGACGGTTACTTCGTCTTGCCATACACAATCGGTGATTATCTCGCTCCGCTCCTCGGCAAGACGATCGCAACCGTCGACGATCCGGCGTTCAAGACCGCGGAAGCGAAGGTTTCCGAGGGATCCCAACGGTTGCTCGGCATCAACGGCTCCCGCTCGGTCGACGACATTCATCGTGAACTTGGCAAGGTGCTCTGGGACAACTGCGGAATGGGCCGCACCGAAGAAAGTTTGCAGAAGGCCATCTCTGAGATCCCTGCGATTCGCGACGAGTTCTGGACCAACGTTCGCGTACTTGGCAACAACGAATCGATGAATCAGTCGTTGGAGCGTGCTGGTCGCGTCGCCGACTTCTTGGAATTCGGTGAGCTCATGTGTCGCGACGCGTTGCACCGCAACGAAAGTTGCGGTGGGCACTTCCGCGAGGAATACCAAACCGAAGATGGCGAGGCGTTACGCGACGACGAAAACTTCGCGTACGTCGGCGCATGGGAATGGGAGGGTGTCGGAAACGACCCGACGCTCCACAAGGAACAGCTCACGTTCGAAAATGTCCACCTCGCGACGCGGAGTTACAAATGAACCCAGCCGGCGGCGACGCAATAACGCCTACAAACATGAAGATCAAGGTCACCGTGTGGCGGCAACCTGGCCCGAATGCGCAGGGAGCATTCAAGGACTACGACCTCGACAACGTCAGCCCCGACATGAGTTTTCTAGAGATGCTCGACACACTCAACGAAATGTTGAACGCTCGAGGAGAAGAGCCAATCGCGTTTGATCACGATTGTCGTGAGGGTATTTGCGGCAGCTGCGGGATGATGATCGATGGCGTGCCGCATGGCCCCGAACGCGGCACCGCAACATGTCAGCTCCACATGCGCAAGTTCCAGACCGGAGCGCACATCAAGATCGAGCCATTCCGCGCAACGTCGTTTCCCATCAACAAGGATCTTTCAGTTGATCGCAGCGCGTTCGATCGGATCATCGAATCCGGGGGGTATATATCGGCGCCCACGGGAACGGCACCAGATGCGAACCTGATCCCAATCCCCAAGGGTGTCGCCGACGCTTCGATGGACGCAGCGCAGTGCATTGGTTGCGGCGCATGCGTGGCCGCTTGTCCGAATGGCGCGGCGCAACTCTTCACTTCGGCGAAACTCGCGCATCTGAATTTGATGCCACAAGGCCAAGCAGAACGATGGGACCGCACCGTCACCATGGTCGACACGATGGAGAGCTATTTCGGCACCTGCACCAACCACGGTGAGTGCGAAGCAGCCTGTCCGAAAGAAATCTCCATCGACTTCATCGCGCTGATGAACAAAGATTTTGTCAAAGCTCAGCTGAAGCAACGTCGCCTCGCAGGTCAGGTATTTCCGTAGCGTGCAGCGGCACGAATATTCGATCGTCGTCGACGCTCCTCCTGGCGACGTATGGGAAGTGTTCTGGTACCGCGCACCAGACCGGCCGCAGCCCCCTCCGCCCAGGCCAGGCGAGAAGGTCCAGACCAGGATCGACATCTTGCACCCAGGCGACGCCACCGGGGAGGGACTTGTCCGACATTGCACCTTTCCTGTACCCAAATGGCTGTTGTCGGGCGGCATTGGCAATTCGTGGGAGTGGTTGACGGAGGTCAGGCCAGTCGAATCGTGGGTCTACGACGCAATCGGCAAGCCCCTGTGGTCCAAAGCCCACGGCGAAACACGCCTTGAGGATCTCGGCGATGGTCGCACACGGCTGCATTTCAGCGAAACCTACGAAGCGTTCAACCCTGTTATGGCACGCCTGTTCGAACGCCGCGTGCATCGCAGCATTAGCCGGGACAACGATGCCATTCTCGCCGCAATTCACAGCGGAATTCGGTGGCATCGCAAACGCAAAGGCACCAGCGCGATCTAGCAGCGACGACGTCGCCGCGTCCCAATAGGTCATCTCGGGTGCATTTCGGCCGATGGATAGCTGATGGGAATGGATTCGTTGGCTTCGGTTGAAGCGCGCATCGCGTCGATCCAAACGGCCTTTGTCGCTCCAGCCGTGATGGCGCCGATTTCTTCATCCACCGCGTCGCTCGCGACCGCGAATCAGCCAAATAGTTTCGCGAGCGCGCTCGCGCAGGTCACTGGCTCACAGAGCCTCACCGGCATCCCAACCAGCCAGCTTGGGAGTCAATTCGGTTCGACGACCGCGACCGGCAGCGCAGCAGCCTTTGTTCGCGACGCAGAGAGCCAAGCAGGCAAGCCTTATATCTTTGGCGCCGAGGCCAACCCAAGCGATCCGAACCCGAAAGCATTCGACTGTTCCGAATTAGTCCAGTGGTCGGCTCAACGTCAGGGCGTCACGCTGCCGGATGGTTCATGGCAGCAGTACCTGCAGCTCAAAGCACAGGGACACACAATGTCGGTCGACCAAGCCCTGCACACACCGGGTGCGTTGCTCTTCTCGTTCTCACACGAACCAGTGCCTGGCGGGGGCCGGCCGTCGGAAGCACATGTTGCGATCAGCCTCGGTGACGGCCGAACCATCGAAGCACGGGGCAAAAAGTACGGAGTTGGGGAGTTCTCCGGCGTCGGTCGTTTCTCCTACGGTGCGACGATCCCCGGACTTGAGAACTACTGAGCGCCGCGACCCACACAGCCCAAGAAGTGCGCTCCCGCAGTCAGCAGAGCGCCAGATATCCCCCACTCAGCCATCGATCGGGTGCATGCTGTGTCGCATGGACCGCGTTGCGTTGGCGGTAAGCGTTTGGATCTTGAGCTCGATTCCTGTCGCGCTCGTTGCTGGTTCCGCCATTGGCATCGCCAAAGCGCGCGGGCCGCTTCCGCTACGAACGTCTCGCAACGTGATCGACCTCACGGGAGCGACGGGCGCGATGCAGTCGGCAATTGGCGGAATCGACACGACGAATGCGTCGCGACCGAATGATCGCTCGTATCGTGCATCGTCGTGGCCGACTATTCCTTCGCCCGTGCTTGGAACACGGTTGCCGAGCTCGCACCAGACCGAATCGCAATCGCATGTGGTGAGCGACACCTGACGTACGGAGCGTTTCGAGACCGCGCAGCTTGCGTGGCGAGTCTGTTCGCGCAGGCCGGACTCGTCGCTGGCGACAAAGTTGCTATTGAGCTCGTCAACACGCCGGAGTATCTCGAGGTGTTCTACGGCGCGCTGCTCCACGGCTGCATTCCGGTGAACGTGAACTATCGCTACGTTGGTCCCGAACTTGCGTATCTGATTGAAAACTCTGACGCACGAGCACTCGTGTTCCATGACGACTTCGCAGCAACCGTTGGTGACGCCCTCGCGGCGACCGACGAACAACACCGGCCGCCGCTGCTGCTCCAGGTCGACCATCTGGGCATCGATGCTGTCGTGCCAGGAGCGTTGCCGTACGAGGCGGCAATGTCGCGGGCCGACCCGATGTTTACAAGCCAGCACGTACCGAATGGCGACGACTTAATTTTCCTCTACACCGGTGGGACGACTGGGTATCCGAAGGCTGTGATGTGGCGCTGCGATGATCTGTATCGCGCGCTGTGGCAGATGTCGCGCCCGGGTACCGAACCGCCGAGTGTGGAATCGACGATCAACAAGGGTCGCGCCGCTGCCACAGCGCTTCCAGCCTGTCCTTTGATGCACGGCACCGGTCTCTTCATCACCTTGTCGACGCTTTCAGGTGGTGGCAAGGTGGTGCTGATCGACTCACAGCGCCTTGATCCGCATCGCACTTGGGACGACGTCGGACGTGAACAGGTGGCTGCGCTCACCATCGTCGGCGACGCGTTCGCCCGTCCGCTCATCGATGCCCTCGACGCCAACGAAGGTCGTTGGAATCTCAGTTCACTGCGCGCCATTACATCTTCAGGCGTGACATGGAGTCCCGATTGCAAACGGGCGCTCATGCATCATCTGCCCGGTGTCGTGATGATCGACTCACTCGGAGCTTCGGAAGGCATGATGACGCGAAACGAATCTCGAGCGGGCGACGACATACGACCAGCGCAGTTCAAGCTCTCCGAACGCGTCGCAGTCATTGCCGACGACGACACGCTCATCGAACCAGGCGACGATCGCATCGGAATGGTGGGCGTTGGTGGCCCAATTCCTTTGGGCTACTACAAAGATCCAGACAAGACCGCCTCCACGTTTCGCGTCGTACGCGGCACGCGTTATTCCATACCTGGCGATTACGCGAACGTCGAGAGCGATGGCACAATCACGCTGCTTGGCCGCGGATCTGCATGCATCAATTCGGGTGGAGAAAAACTGTACCCAGAGGAAATCGAATTGGCAGTTCGGTCGCACGTCAATGTCGTTGATTGCGTCGTGGTCGGCATACCAGACCAGCGCTGGGGCGAGATGGCCGTCGCACTCGTGGTGACCGCAATCGATCTTGGCGAAGACGACCTACGCGCGCATTGTCGAAACACCTTGGCTGGATACAAGGTACCGAAACGATTCATCGCGCTCGACACGATGCAGCGCTCCCCATCGGGGAAAGCCGACTACAACATCCTGCGCGCGATCGCGACGGACGCACTCCAAGGAGCACAATGAGTATCGAAGAAATTTCGGCGGCAAACGCTGCGATCAAGGTTGCACAAGGAACGTATCTACTCGACGTCCGCAACGACGACGAGTGGGAAGCCGGACATGCCACCGACGCGCACTACGTGAGCTTGGCACAACTCCCCGACCGCCTTGAAGAACTGCCAAACGACAACGAAATCATCGTGATATGTCGTTCGGGCGCGCGTTCTCTCAAAGCGGCGAAACTGCTGACTGCCCGTGGTTTTTCGGCGGCAAATCTCACTGGTGGTATGCAATCTTGGGCCGCGAGCGGGCTCCCGGTCGTCAATGCAAGCGGTGCGCCAGGCGAAGTGATCTAACTCGCGATATCCCCCCACGGATGCACGACTTCGTTTAGAGTCGACACCGGGCGGCCCGAGGGGGGTTTGTTCATGACGCGCGATACCGAGAAGCGAGACGAGATCGCCGCAGTGCTGACCGCCGCCGCCGACGTGATCTTCAGCGATGGCGTCACCACCGAGTTCCTCGAGTACTGGACAAACGAGACACTGCAATTGCTCTGCGCTCGCACGGTGTCCGCCAGCAATTCTGCCGAGACAATCACGCTCGAGCAGCCGTCTGTCCTGGCCAGTCACCTGTAATACAAACAGATGACTGCAGCAAAGCCCAAACATCAGTAAGTTTGGTCGCGTTTCATGCCGATGGTTGGTTGGCGGTACCAACAGCGATGCAAGGGCAGATCCGGGCTATGACATTTGCAAACACCAACAGCATTCTCGATGAGATCACCAGAATCCCGGTACAGCCGGGAGTCGGGTTGCGACTCTTGCGCATGCTCGATGATCAACGCGTATCGGCTGAACAAATCGGCAAGGTGCTTGAGCGCGACCCGAGCCTGTCGGCACGTCTCATCAAGATGGCAAACTCGTCGTTTTACTCATTGGCCGAACCAGTCGTCAGTGCTTGGCGCGCCGTCGCAGTCATCGGTCTCGCAACAGTGCGTTCGGTCGTCGCCGCGGCCGCACTCGATCTCGGCACTTCAGAAGGCGTGTCGGTGCCTGCAGGATTTTGGACACACGCGACCGCGACAGCCGCCGCCGCCGGGGTCCTTGCGGAATTCGCCTCGCTCGACGCTGGCGATGCCTTCAGCATCGGACTACTCCACGACATCGGGCTCGCGCTTGTGTTCCGCAAAGTCCCAGAAGAGTTCGCCGCGCTCACACTCGCGGTGCACGAAGGCGCCGAGCTCACCGAATGTGAGCGCCAACGATTCGGTGCGGACCACGGCGAGATCGGATCACGCGCGCTCGAAGCGTTGCGATTCGGACCGAACTCGATCGAAGCCGTTCGTTCTCATCACAACGCCGAAGACACGTCGCCACTGGCAATGGTGTTGCGCGGCGCAGACGAACTCGCAGCTTCAATTATGGGCGAACCGATGTGCGAATCAGCGCGCGACCTCGACGCGGCACTTGCATTTCTGCAAATCACCTCGACGCAACAAGAAGCACTTGTGAACCGAGTCGCCGGGCTCATCGACGAACTCGCTGGCCTCATGATCTCGTAACACCGACCAATTCGGCACACGGCTCGTGGGCCGCTACTTGCAATGCCGACCACCCAGTTGGCCGCGTTCGCGCAACCTGGTCCGCGGTGACAAGTCGATAGATCGCAGCACGAGCGATCAGCTGATCCCTGTCGCTCACATGATCGAGATGTCGAGCGATCGCCAGTTGCGCCCCGTGCCACGCGATCGCATCGACAACCACGATCGCAAGTGCGAAACCTGCAGGTCGAAAATACGGCGAGAAGTCGATCACTGCAGGGTCAAGATGCCGTGCAAACAAAACGTTTGCAGTGAGATCTCCGTGAATGATTTGGCTCGCGCCCGCGATCGGGGAAAGGAAGTTCCAGAGTCGTTCGACGAGCGGCCGAAATATGTCGCCGACGACGGGTTGGGTGTCACACCACGCTGCCTCGTCGCCCACACTCCACGGATTCCTCCGCCTGTCGAGAAATGCAGGTCGCGGAATCCCGGCGAGTGCATCGTGAAAGCGGCCGCCGACCTCGAGTACGTCGACCCAACGATCCACCAGTGCGTGTTCACCGTCGACTCGCTGTGACGCAGTCCATCCGTCTACCACCCATTGGCCATCAACCGAGCGAATCGGACGGGGCACCCGAAAACCCGCTTCTGGAAGACACTCCATCACCGTTGCGATCCAGTTTGCTTCGTCGTGCGAGGCGGGAGACGTTGAGATCGGTTTCAACACAACACCGTCAACTTCCCAGGTAGTGCCTTGGCCACCTTGGAGCCGTGCGGGTACTCCGCTGGCAGCGAACGCCTGCAGCACCGACAGGGGCGGCCTTATCGACACGACCGAGCCCCGTCTTGCATCGTTGCATCGATATCAGCATCCGAGGCGACCACAGATCCAGGTTACGCAAGGTGCGCGTTGGACTAAGTTCCCGCGATGCCCGACACCGTGTATCTCACAGATCGTATCGAAATAACCCGACCGATCGAAGCGCCGCCGTCGGTCATCTTCGACGTCGTACGGAGCCCTGCTGGGCATGTCGCGATCGACGCGTCCGGGATGTTGCAAGATTTTACCGGCGTGCCGGCCGAGAAGGTCGGCGACACGTTCGTGATCCACATGGATCGCGAGTCGCTCAACGACATTCCGATGGGGAAGTACGACGTGACCGTGCACATCCTCACGTTCGAACGCGACCGAGAGATCGCTTGGGACCTCGGCATCGAGGAATACCCGCACTTCTACGGGTATCGCCTGGAGCCTGGACAGGACGGTGTCACGAACGTCACGTCGTACTACGACTGGTCGAAGATGAAGCAGGAATACAAGTCACGCTTCCCGATCATCCCCGAATCGGCGATCCGAGCGTCGCTCGGAATCCTCGCACGCACGGTGCGCGCAGGTCTATGACACTCGGCCGCCCGACGGCCTCATTTATGCATGCCGCCAGAGACAGAGATGTCGTCGCCGGTCACGAACGACGCCGCGTCGCTCGCGAGATACACAACCGGGCCGACTATTTCTGAAGGTTCAGCGACGCGTTTCTGCCAGGTTCCGCCCGCAATGAGTTCTTTGAACCCCGGCGCGTTGCGTTCTGCGCCGTCGACCATTTCACTGAGAAACGGCCCAGGCGAAACGGTGTTCACGCGAATTTGCCATGGTGCCCACTCCATCGCTTGGCTTTTGCTGAGATTCAACAATGCTGCCTTGGACGCTGCGTATGCGCAGACGCCGGGAGCAACTTGATCGCACAGATCTTGTTTACGACTCGATACCACGACGTCAGCGCCCGCATTTGCGAGTCCTTCAACCATTGCGCGCCCGATGCCCTTCGTGGAACCTGTCACGATCGCGACCTTGCCGAAGAGCCGAATGGATTTCGTTCGGTCACGGTGCTCCTTGTTCGATTCGACTTCCGTCGAGCGAATGCACGACGAGGGAACGTTCGTCGATGAGGTCAAGACTCACACAGCAACGAGCCGTGAAATCTGCATCGCAATCACACAGCGCGATGGTGGCTTCAACCATTGCCTCCATGGATTCGATTTGGTCTGGCGATACCGAGGCGCCGACAAGCGCCGCGGCGCCTTCGCTCATGACTGCAGCCCGCGGCTCGACGGTATTAATTCGCACGCCCGTGCCGTACATTTCGTGCGCCAACGCGTTGGTCATGCGATTCAGCGCGACCTTCGAAGCGCCTTACGCGGCGATGGTCGGACCGACCGCGGATACGGGAAACAGAGGCCCGGCAACATGGCGCGTGCTCCCCGATGAGAGGTTCACGATCCAACCCTCGCCCTGTTCGATCATGTGTGGCAATACGGTCTTCGTAACGTTTTCCTGGATACCACGGACATTCGTCGCCACAGCCCATCGTGACGACAACATCGGCGGCTCGAAGGATTTCGTCAGTCCACGGTTTGGGAAACTCTCCAGTGATATCGATCCCAACTTCGTGCATAGCTTCGATAGCGGCTGGATTGATTTCGTGACCAGGTTCGGAACCGCCTGACCACGCGATCGCGCGTCCGCTGGCGAGGTGGTTGAACCATCCGAGTGCCATCTGTGACCTCCCGGCGTTGTGGACACAGAGGAATAGCACGGCGGGAATGGCGATGTCGGCGGCGTCGTGGGTTTGTGCGTCCATTGTCGTTTCCTGTTCAGGCGTTCGTGGCGTGTTCGTGGGGTACCACGAGATCGTCGGCGGCGACGTCGGGGTGCAGGAACTTCGCGAGGCCAACGGCGAGGATCGCGCCGATGAGCTGGAACGCGATAAATGCGGGTACTGACGACGGTTTGATGCCCGCGAAGGAATCGCTCAGCATCCGGGCGACGGTGACGGCTGGATTCGCGAATGACGTCGACGATGTGAACCAATACGCGGCGGCGATGTAGCCGCCGACGGCGAATGGTGCGAGTTGTCCGCGTCCTGATCGGACGACTCCGAAAATGACCATCAGCAGTCCGAATGTTGCGACGGTTTCGCCGAGCCAGAGGCCACCCGAGGATCGGGCATGTTGGGAAATATTGACCGCTCGAAGGTCGAACATCAGATTTGCGATGATCGCACCGGCGCAGCCGCCGATGACTTGCGCGACTACATACATGGCAGCGACGCGCGTTGTGATTCCGCCGAGCAGCCGGTCGGCGAGTGTCACGACCGGGTTGAAATGCGCCCCGGATACAGGACCGAACGCGAGGATCAACGCGACGAGACCAGCTCCGGTCGCGATCGAATTCTCAAGGAGCTGGATTCCTACATCAGTGGGTGAAAGGCGTTGCGCATAGATGCCGGAGCCGATCACGATCGCGACGAGCATCGCGGATCCAACGAACTCCGCAGTGGCGCGGCGCGCGAGTTCGCGGTCGATCATCCGCAGCAGACGTTGCCATCGCCAGAGACGACCACGTTCGCGAGTTGGTCGCTGTCGGCCTTCTTCACGTACCACTCCCATTTCGCGCCATCCGGACCTTCGACCCACGTCTCGGTCTTTTCCGCGTAACAACAGAGCGTGTCGTCGACACCCGTGGTTTCGAGCCCCGACGCTGACAACCGTTGCTCCGCCGCGACGACCTCAGCTGAAGTTTCGGTCTCGACGCCGAGGTGGTTGATCGTTCCACCTTCTTTGCCTTCGAACAAGACGAGTTTGAGTGGCGGATCGGCGATCGCGAAGTTCGCGTAGCCCGGCTTCACCTTGGCGGGTTCGGTGGCGAACATCTTGGTGTAGAACGTGATCGCCTCGTCGAGGTTCGATACGTTGATGGCGAGTTGCAAACGAGACATGGGAACATCCTCATTGTTGGCGACCTGATATATTCATGGTTGTCGATGGGTTCAGTGTCGCGTATACATCGACAGATGTCAATCTATTCGTAGGAGACGCCGACGTGGCTGCGAAAACGGCACCGAAGCAACACGCTGCAGCGTGCTGTGGATCGTTACTTGCTGCGCCGCTCAGCGACACTGAGGCTGTGGATCTGGCCCGCCAGTTCGCCGCGCTCGCCGATCCGATTCGGCTGCGATTATTCAGCCTCATCGCAAACGCGGGTGAGGTGTGTTCGTGCGACCTTGAAGGTCCCCTGGCGAAGAGTCAACCGACGATCAGTCACCACACCAAAGCCCTCGCGGATGCTGGCCTCATTACGGGCGACAAGCGTGGTCGCTGGATGTGGTGGACGATCAACGTCGATCGCGTCGCGGCACTCCGCGACGCGCTTGCGTAAATACTTGCGGTTCGGTCGGCGAGCATTGACGCCGAAGTGTTCACACTCGACCCGAAGAGTCTGCAGATTCTTGACTTCGGGTCCAGGACGCAGTCGATCTCCCGATTCGGTTCCGTCGGCCACGTCACCCTCTAGCAACTGTCGATCCGTAAGACTCTGGAATGCCCACTTCCCAATCACCCTCACGGCGTGTCGATCTGGACGGTTGGCGGCGCCCGGTAGATTGTCACTCGGTAGTCGACGCCAGATCCCATATTCTCGGCCCAGCGAGGGGGCGTACCGTGAGCAAGTTCTTCCGATACGCAGCCGACATGAGACTCGCGCCGTTGTGGGTGCCGTTTGGCGTCCGGCCTTCGAAGGATGGCGTGACCCTCACCGACGACGAGCGCTTCGTCGCCAAGTACGGATTCCTGCACCTCGAAACGCCACTCGCCAACATCGACGCTGCGCACATCACAACCGACTACCGGTGGTGGACCGCTGTCGGCGCTCGCATGTCCTTGGCCGACACCGGATTGACCTTCGGAACCAACGCCGCAGGAGGTGTCTGCGTTCATTTCCACACGCCGGTACCGACCGTGATGCGGCGCACGGGTCACTCAGCGTTGACCGTGACAGTTTCCGACCTCGAAGGGCTTACCGCGGCGCTGTCCGCGACTCGCGACGATTCCAACTAGCGCCGACGCTGACACTCGAGCTCGACGCGCAGTTGCTAGGGCCGCAACCCCAGCAGTTCATCGACCTCGAGTCGCCAGGACTGATCCTCTGTGGCGTGTACTGCTCGCCAACCGGCTGACCTGGCCACCTCGACGTTGTTGCACACGTCGTCGACAAACACCACGCTCTGCCGTTGCTCGTACGTCAAACCGAGTCGCTCAGTAGCGATCTCAAAAAACTGGCGATCGTGTTTTTGGTAACCGACGTCAGCGGAGTAGAGGACGCAGTCAATCGGCACGGCCGCACCGATGCGTCGAAGCAGATAGTCAGCACGCCGGTGCTCCTGATTGGTTGCGAGCACGACCCGACAACCAGCCTGTGCCGCCCTGCGAGCGAGGTCGAAGGTCTCTTCAATCGGGGCGTAGTCGGCGTCGAACCAGCACGACAACACCGACTCGACATCAACGGTTGCACCGATCTGGACGAGTGCCTCGCCGAGGGCGTCCTCGACCGAGCATCTACCGTTGACGACGTCGTCCCAGCGCTTCGAGAAGAACGCCTCGCGGATCTGGCTGCGTTGGATGCCGAACTGCGCGGTGAGTTCATTCGTCCAGTGGCCGTCACCGTTGCGGTCTGGGTCGAGCAGCACACCGTCGACGTCGAGCGCAAGGGTCAGCACGAGATCATCCTGCCACCTCGGCGGTCATGTTGCTCTCGGCGAGACCCGAACTCGTTCAGGTCTCGATGGCGTGGCGGCCGTTCTCGAGCCAGATCCGCAACGTCGGGTCGAGAGTGGATGCTGCCTCGTCGTACAAGGCGAGGTCGTCGGCGGTGAGCACGTCGCGCCATCGGCCGTTCGTGCCCTTGTAGAAGAAACGCGCCGCGCCGCCTTGAAAGATCATCGAGCTTGGGTCGTCGTCGCCGCGAGCTTCGCCGCGCATTGCGTCGAAGCCGACAACGGCGACGAGCGCGGGCCACATGTCCTCCTCGATCTCAATGTCGAGGAACTCCGCGATACGACGCATCTCCGACTCGGTGTCGGCGAGCAGATCGCCATAGTGCACAAACATGATGTTCGGGAGGTCACGGGATGCCCACCAAGTCGCGAGATGATGGTGGTGCGACCAAAACGGCCAGCCGTCCGGCTCCCATTCGAACCATCCCTCAGCAATCCAGCGCGGCCAGAGTTCACGAGGTGAGCCCGGAGCACGTGGGAGCTCCGGTCCTGGTCGCTGCGCATCGTTGAACAGTTCGTAGGCGAGATCGGTGTACGACGAATAGTGGTTCCAAAACGACATGAACACGTCGCGCGTATCGCGTCCGACGACGAGATACTTAGCGTTCGGGAAGTAGCGCAATCCGTCGAGGGCGAGATGGCTCTTCAGGAACCGCCGATGGCGCTGGGCTTCGATGGATTCGAGCATGGGCTCGAGCGGCCCCATGAACCGAGCGTCGATCCACGGCGAAACTGCCTGCAGGTCGACAGGGCCCGCACCGAGAATCAACGCGGCGACGATCCGTTGCATCCACGTCGTCCCGGCCTTATACGCGGTCGTGATGACGACGTCATCATCACGCGGCACGACGCGGTCCCAGCGCGTGCTGTCGAGGTGATGGTTCCTGTACTCGCGAGTCCGCTCCGGCATACTGGCCACCACGCCAAAGTGTAGAGCGCATCCCCGATACGCATCCGACCTGGGCTTTTGAGAGCCGAAGAGGAGACTCGAACTCCTGACCTGCTCATTACGAGAAGGCTAAGAATCGTCCGTACAGCATTTTTGGTGTAGCTACTCGAAACTCGCTCAACGAGGCAGCGCGGGCAGCGCGCCGTGGCAAAGCCATTCGCGTATTGCAAGGCATGCTGCGACATCGTCCTCGTTATAGCGGAGCAGACGCGATTGAGCGGCAAGGTCTCCACCAATAGCGTCTTCGTGCCAGAGCATCGAAAGGTCGCCGCCAGCATCGACAGCATCCCAACTAGCGCCAGCGAAGGGCGCGATTTTCTTCAAACCAGATCCGGCTGCGCCAACAGCGACGCGGTTGAACTCTCGTTCCAAATCGACCCACACATCAACATCGGCGACCAACGTTCGGATCTCGGCCATTCGTCGCCGAGGGTTCCCAGTGAACGGTGCTGCGCGCCGAAGCTTGCCAATCTCGGCTGCGTCATGCCAGCTGTATACCTTCACCGTCAATCCGTCTGACTTTGCTGCTTCGATCGCGGCGAGGATCCATTCCCAGAATTCTTCGAAGAGGAGGCCTTCGGCGGTCGCGGTGATGTCCTCCCATCGAGCAAAGGGCCGGTACCCATTTGCTTCCCGAAACGCATGATCGGATCGGTTCGTTAACAGCGTTCCCCAGAGATAGACAGCGCCGTCAAAATCGTTTTCCATGTCGATGTCGATCTCGATGTCAGCGCGCGGGACCGCAGTCGAACCGACATCGCGTCGCCGATGAGGTCGACCGCCGCCGTGCACCGCGACCCATGCGATGTCGACAAGTTCAGCGACATTTGCAACCTCGCCCTGAAGCGATAGCGCGCGGGGATCCAATGCAAGCAAGTCACCGGCGTTGGCGATACCGCATGCATCCAGTGCGCGCAACTGCCGTACTGCCTTTCGACCCAAGACGGCCTTCATCGGCGTCGCCGGTTCGTGTCGCCCAGCGGTCTCGAACACTCCCAGCAACGAAACATCCACGGGAAAATCATCGATCAATCGCGCAGTAGTTGGATCGACTGCCGCAAGATCAACACGAGACCGGTAGCCGATGCGACGCAATGATGACCATTGTTTGTAGCCCACTCGCGGGAGCAGACTCACGTCGCCGGAGCCGCCCATAAGTGCTGGCAAACAATGGTCGCGCCACTCGCAGTCTGCGCATTCCGCGCACTTCATCGGGTCGGTCAGGAGCGGGATGGCTGGATCTTCACGATGGCGCACAGCCGTCGCGGCGATGTCGAGGCGGAACGCGAACTCGAAGTCGTAGCGCTGCAACGCCGACTCCGTTTCGTCTCGAAACGGTGCGGCATTCGAGCGGAATCGCGGCCAGCTCAAATCTGCCCAGACCACACCAGGCTCGTCGTTGCCAATGATTCCACCCCACACCGGCCCGTCGCCCGAAGCGCCGTGACCGCACGCTTCGAGCATCCTCCAATAGTGGGCCAGTTGCAGCAGGTCGTTGCGCCGAGATTCACTGTTGGCATCGAAACGGTCGTCGACCGTTTCAGCATCCTCGAAGAACGGAGTATCGAGGGGCGAGACCGACGCGGGCAACCCTTTTGACTCAGCCAAGGCCCGGTGATTCTTCACATCGATAGGCCAGTAACAGGGCTTTCCTGTGTCCGAAAGTCGTTCACCTGCGCGCACGAGCACGTCGGGTCTGCCGGTGCGACCGCCGCCATCGTCATTGGGCAGCGTGCCGCCGACGATCACCGGCGCTCCACTTTCCATTCCGCGAACAGTCGCGGCAACCGCGTCGGTCACGTCGCGGTCGATCCTCAACGCCCCGTCGAACTGCTGCGTGATCAGTGCCTCGAATTCGTTGCCCTTGTCGAAACGCCTCTGCATCGCCGCGCTCGGTGCGGCAATTGCGACACCACTCGGCGCATCAAACTGGAGCTGCGTTCGCACCGGACATCGCCTCGCGGCATACGCCCCGAGTGGGCGTAAGCCGATGCGTGAGAGCTTCGCAACGTAGGGGTCGTACGCACGCGTCATCTCGTTAGCGACGAGGTCTGGAGCGTCGGCCATTTCAGGTCAACGAAAGCCGCTGCGAACCCGCCGAAGTTTCAAACGGGTGGTATGGACGCGTGCCGGCGGAGATCTCGCGATTGCGTTCTAGCAAGAGATGCACGATCGCGTCATCGTCATGCGCAACCGCTGGCGGCCATCCGTAGGCGTCGGCGACGGCCAAGTCAAGCTTTTGGTGCAAGGCAGGAAGGTCTGAATACGCACCGTCTTCGACGCGGTTGTATAACTCCGTCAGGCCGATTTGTTCACTGACGCAGATCTCTTCCCGGCGCGCCACGATCCTGCGAGAACACTCGGCGACTGCCTCGGCAGCGTGGGCGGTGGGAGAGTCGGGCCAGGGAAACGTCTCGAAGACCGTTGTCGGCGTATAGCGCAGGTCCGCCTTCAACGTTGAAGATCGCGACCACGCCCATGCAATATGAGCCCGAGCACATAACACACCCATGGAGAAGTCATCGTCGAAGGGGAACACGACTGTGGCGTCGCTTGGGCAAGTAGTTACAGGAATCCAAGTAGCGAAGAACCGCTTCCCGTGCCTAACCGCAACGACGAATCGAGCCTTGCCTTCGGCCGCCTTTCGCAGTTTCGGTCGCGGGCGCCCGAAACGCCACCAAAATGCGCGAAATCCAGGGTCATCGTTTGCATCCCGAACAGGTTTCACGCGTTCGCGCACGATTTTGAGAGCCGCCGGATACTGCATCGCTTCTTCGAGCGGGCGAATTCCGAAGTTGATGATCCAGCGTCGAGCCTGCTGTGCTGGATCCTCGGCAATGTCGTCTGAGGTGACGAACGGAATGACAACGTCGCCATAGCGCGCGTCCGTCAATGCAAGTAACCCCGCGGCTTCGTCGTCGCTCACGATAAATCCTTCACCCACCGGAATCGGTCCTTGAAAACTGTGGGATTTGTTGGCTTTGAGCGTCGCAACGTGACCCGTCGAGCGTTCTGGAGTCCGCAACTCGGGCGTGATCCCAGCGACAACGACACCATCGAGTATGAACTGATCGACGACTTCAGGGCGCTTCACCCAGTTGACCAGACTTACGTGCACCTTCGCTTCACCCGGCCATTTCTGCGTAGACACGGCATCGGTGATCACACCGTTGTTACCGTCGATGTATTCAAGCGATGCGGAACGCGCCTTGTTCTGCGACACAGAGTTCGTGCCTACGAGCCCGGCACGCTGACCCGGTTGGAGTTGGTCGTGCGCTTTGCGGAACCAATACACGCAGTAGTCCTTGACCCCGACATTGAACGTCTTCTTCAGCATCGCGACATAGGCATCTCCGCGCGCGCCTCGAACGAGCTGCGATCCAAGAAACGGAGGGTTGCCAATGATGCAGTCGACTGTTGGCCAGTCTTTGACCAACGCGTCGCCGACTTCAATGCTTTTCATATCCACGAGTGGAAGCACCGGTTCGGCAGGTCCGAATCGATCCGACATTTGTTTGTGGCCCATCCACAACGTCACGCGAGCTATGAACGCGGTGATCGGTTCGAGCTCGATGCCGTGAAGATTGTCGAGGCGGTAGTAGGGCAACGGTTCGGGGGGCGCGGCGTGCCCGGTCGATCCAGCCAACGCAACGATCCGACGCTTGCACTCCGATTCCAGCTGTCGTAGCTCCCGGTACGCTACGTACAGGAAGTTGCCACAACCGCAAGCCGGGTCGAGCACACGAAACGTGCAGAGGCGATCCAACACGGCGCGAGCTTCAGCAGGTGTCTTCGCAGCATCGATCTGCTCACGCCATGGGCGGACAATCGTTGGCCCGACGATCTTCATGATGTCCGACTCGTGGGTGTAATGAGCGCCGAGCTTCCATCGCTGCTCCTTACCCAAACAGCCTTCCATCAACGACCCGAAAATGGTGGGGTCGACGTTTTTCCAATCAAACCGCGCAGCTTCGCGTAGCAGCAACAATTCGTCGTGGTTCAAGGTCACTTTTGCTGGCTTCGCAAACAACGAACCGTTGACATATTTGGTGCCCGCAAGGATGCCAACGCGCCCGTAATCGTCCTCGTCGTTGAGCACGTCGAACATATCGCCGAGTAGCGCA
This sequence comes from Acidimicrobiia bacterium, assembly GCA_038228615.1. Classification (GTDB taxonomy): domain Bacteria; phylum Actinomycetota; class Acidimicrobiia; order IMCC26256; family PALSA-610; genus F1-120-MAGs023. The sequence goes on from JBBRPC010000001.1 coordinate 55,368, forward strand.
CGCGACGTGAGTTGAGGGTTCTCGAGCAGCGTGTCAATGATGCGTTGCACAGGATGTCCCTCAAGCATCGCGAGATCCTCGGCAAAAAGACACCACACGATCTGCAAAATGAATCGCTGAATCTCTTCAGGTGCGGCTGCATCACGCGCCTTCAACTCGCGATACAGGACACCGATCGTGCTCGCAGCCTCGGTTGTCAGTTCCTTATTTGTCGTTCCAAATAGCGGGTCGTGTCCGACACCAGCGAGGAACAGAAGCGTTTCATAACGATCGGGCAACTCCGCGAGGGTGAAATCAGCGCGCGGCTCAGTCGGATATTTCCCCGGCTCCCAGACCTCGAAACGGCCGAACGCGCAAAGCACAACGTACGGCGGAGCCGGCCTATCCGAAGCGCTGTCCGATGAGTGAAGCCAATAGTCCAGCGCCTGCTTACGATGCTCGGCAAGTTTCTCCGCGCGATGCGGAGCCTTCATTTCGATAATGGCGACGCCCGGGAAGAAGAGATCCATGATTCCCGCAGAAGTATGGGAATCTTCAAAAAGCGCGCCCGCGGCCTTTCGATTGTTGCCATAGCACTCGAAGAGGTCGTTGAGAAAAGTCTGCGCCTCGGACCGTTCCGTTCCCGCGTACAGAGCCCACTCAGCGACAAACTTTCGAAGGTTCGCCTGGATTTCTGCGCCCGACAGCACTAGCGAGAACCGTCTAAACCAAGCGTTGCTGCGCGCCCGAAAGATACGCCTCTTCGAACAACGCCTTGTGTGCATCTGCAAGCGACTTGGCTGCTGTGCGTAGTGCGAGTTCAGTGTTCCTATCGCGGCCCAGCAACGCCACGGCCTTTACAGCCCGGTCCGCGCGTCGTTGCGCCTTTTCGATGTTCAAGAGCGTTTCGGCGACCTCGGCCATAGCGGTCTCATGGGCCACCTGCTCCACGGATCGCTCGCTAAATGATGCGCTCATGGCTCGCTACCGTATCCGTCCGCTCGATGGCTCGCAGGCTCAAAGCCGGGCCAAAACCCGATTCTCGTGATCATGCACTCATGATCGCACAGGGCTGCGACACCGTCGAGTGTTACACGGTATCGGCTTCCGCCGAACCAGTCACTCCGCCTTCGTAAACGATACCCCGACCACGTGCAATCGATGCGGCCCGGCAAACCAACGGCCTGTCAGGCGCGATCGGCGGTACGTGCCAAGCCAACCGACCGGTTTGACGACCACTTCGACGCGCCATGAACGATTGCCGATGTCGGGCAATCCCGCGCCTTGCTCGCCCAGCGCGGCGTACCAGCCGGTCATCGAATCGAGCATAAGTACGGCGCGACGTTCGGCCCGCCCAGAACGCAACATCACAGCACCGCCGAAACGCGGCTCAGCGGGACCACCGCAATGCATAGAAAGGTGAAGCGGGTCGGTGCCTCCGGTGAGCGGATTGGCGATGCCGGAGGACTCTGCATCGCAGTATCTGCGGTCGATCCAATCGCGATCGGTAAAGCTTCGACTTTGTGCAGCACCGAACCAATCGGTCGACCACAGCCACGCTGCAAACCAATCGAGTTGGCCGTCGCGATCCCAAATGTTTGCGATGAGTTCGAAACGATGGTCAGCGTTTGGTTTCCCATTCTCGTACCACCAGCGCAGCCCGCGTCCAGGGTCTGACCATCCGAATGAGTACAGCAGCAGATGCAGCAACGGTGTCCAGTATGCGGCTGCAATCATGTGATCAACGCCACGTTCCGGAATCGCGAGTATGTCGCGCATCGGGCCAGGTGAAGCAAGCGATCGATACAACCAAGGAACGTGCGCGTTCCATGTCGGGTCGCCGAAGTACAGGATGTCGGCCGGAGTGTTTCCCGCGTCGCTGACATCGGAGTCAGCTTCATCGGTTTTTGCTTGGAACGCTTCGATGGTTGCCGCATCGACTTTTGAAAAGGTTGCTACTTCAACGGTTTCGATTGCGACGTCCCTCTCCAAAACAGCCGGTTCAATGTCGCTGACGTTCGTGACTCCGAAGCCTTCGAGTTCATAGGTAATTCCGTTGCCGCCGCTGCCGTCGGC
>JBBRPC010000002.1:0-52929 GCA_038228615.1 Acidimicrobiia bacterium
GGATCTCCGAGTTAATTTCGCCTTCGAGGCCGTGTTCTTTCGCGAGGTGGCCCATCCAGACGCCAGGCGATTCGCCCCGACCCGAGTAGTAATCCTCAAGCCCATCAGCGACCGCTGAGAGGTAATAGTTCTGTGCCCCGCCACGGAGCTTCGCGACGCTCAACACGACTGCCACTCACCCACTCGCGACCCCACCCAGAACCACACCCGCGGCGCGAGTGTGGCCGCGACACCGATGGTGCAAGTGTGTGTCATTACCCGTACGCGATCAACCACCACTCAACCCCGACTCCCCGACCAGACTGTCGAACAACGACCACTCGACCGCACGCGTCCTGTCGCGTTTCGCTTTCGGTTTCACACCAGTCTCGACAACCTGATCGCGAACCCCACCGAGATCATCGTCACGCTCCACATCGCGTTCGTGTTCGACGCGATCGTCGACTGCGGCAGCACGTTCGATTGTGATCGCGTGCAGCACATAGTGCGTATCGCCGAAACGCGAATTGCCGAGCACGCGACTCTGGCGTAACTCGATCCAACCCGTCCGTCGCAACGCGGCGAACGCGGACGCGCAACGATCCTTGCCCAACTGCAACTCCGTCGCGGTCGAGCGGACCGTCGCGAACGCCAGCAGTTCATCGTCGAGCGCGACAGCCGACAATGCGAGCGTCTCAAAGACAGTCCATGCCGTCGCACCAACCAGAACCCTCGCAGCGATGCTCTCAACGCGCGTGATGACTTCGAGGCCGTGGTCTGGTGTGAGACGCCACACCAGACCGCTCAAACTCGTCGCGTTCACGAAACAGTCGCGGGCGCGGTCGGTGTGCCGAGCAGTGTGTCGATCGCGTGACGCGGGATGACAATGCGTCGACCCAACCGCACATGTACCAACTCACCCCGCGCAACCAACTCATACGCATGCGTACGCGAAATCCCGAGCAGTTCCGCGGTCTCCACCACCGTAAACACCAACCGAGAATCATTCATAACAGGCATAGCGATACTCCCTTGGTCTATGAGTCAGCCGTGCGGGAATGCACAAGCCGCACCCCTAGTGAGCGCACCGAGCAGCCAAATCGGAACCAGAAATCCCGGAACCGAAGAAGCTCGACGTACTCACACCTGTTATGTGCTCTTCAAAACCCCAAATCGGAACCAAAATCCAAAGAAAACCGACAAGGTTTCTTCAACGCAGGACGCAACGGACGCCGACGGACGCAACGAACTCCGCAGCTGATGCGCAGAGAGCGCTCCCGAAATAACGACTACATGGACTTGGCCATCGGAGTCGGCTGCGGCGATAAGCACAGCAGCGCCTGCCTGAGCGTTCCCGGCAATGAGCACGCGGCCGTTCAAACGACCGACCGGTCAATAGCGCATCAGCGCGTCGACCAGCCGAACCCGTCATCTCCTCAGCGTTCAGGTCCGCGACCTGGTCAAGGCTCGCAGCCATCGGTCATGCACGGGATAAGTGGCAGCGAGCTGATCGTGCCGTCGCGGTACCATGGGGCCAGCGAAAAGAAGAGGCGTGCGATATGACAACTGAACTGCTGGAACGCATAGTCGTCGACCCATCGATCTGCTTCGGCAAGCCCACTATCAAAGGCCACCGCATCTGGGTCTCGTTGATCCTTGGATATCTCGCTGAAGGCTGGACCACTGAGGCCGTCATCGAAGAATTCCCCCAACTCACCATCGACGACATTCGCGCGTGCATCGCTTACGGCGCGCATCTCGCAGACGTGCGCTTTGCGGACCTCGACTCCGTCGCGTGAGATTCAAGCTCGACGAGAACATCGGCAACTCTTTCGCAACGGCCCTCGAAGCGGCCGGTCACGATGTCTCGACCGTCGCACGGCAACACATGACTGGAGCCGACGATCGGCGGGTGTACGCAGTTTGCGCTTCTGAACAACGCGCACTCGTGACGTTCGACCTCGATTTCGCCAATCCGCTCGATTACGACCCGACGCCTACGGCGGGGATCGTAGTTTTCCGGCTCCCGAACGATGCAACACCAAGCGACATAGGCGCGGCAATCACGACCTTCCTCGACGCGGCCGAGAGACATGATTGCCGAGGACAGCTCTGGGTGGTCGCCCGCGGTCGCGTGCGCAAGCATGTTCCGCGAACGAGCGACGACTAGCAGCCCAGCGCGAAACCGATCGAGAAACGCGACGACAACAATCAACACGACAAGAACCACGGTCGCGGTGCACGCGGCAGCCGAGCGGCTCACACGAGCCACGACGCTGCGACACCCAGCGGACCCCCAATAACGCAAAGGAACCGAGAGATGCGTGACCACCAACGCCAGTTCGGGGTCCGAACGTTGCAAAAATCGATCGCTGGGTATTTGTTCAGCAACAACTTTGCGTTGCTTCCGTCGTTACTGCCAAAAGGCACAACAATTCCGGCCTTGATGCCCTGACCAGGCCGTCTATCCAAGGGCGCGCTCGCAGATCGAATCCCACTCCCTCCGCCAATGTTCACCCGAAGTTTTGTTCAGGTTTCCGTCGCGAATACGTGACGCGAAGCTGAGCGAAACTCATTTTCTGCTTTCAGCGCGGTTTCAGCGAGTCAGCAGATAGTCCTCGAAAAGCAGACGGCGATTCGTGCCTACGGGCAGCATTCCGAATCGCCATCCCATCGAGGAGACGAACATGAACGCACTTCGTTACAGCACCGCAGTACTGGCCCTGGCGGTCGCATCCGGTTCCGGAATCTCGGCCGCGACAGCCGCCGGGGCGGCGCGCAAGCCCGATGCCGTCACCACGACTAGCGCGAAGCAGTTTGCACTGGGCGCGCTGGCGCCGAAGGTCCGCGTCGAACCTCCGAAGCAGGCACTCGCGCGGTCCGGGGCGCTCCCCGCGAGCGTCGACTTGTCGCAGTGGACGATGCCTGTGGCCAACCAGGGCAACGTCTTATCCTGTGTCTCGTGGGCGATTGGCTACGCGATGCTCGGATGGTATTCGCGCCACGACTTCGGGATCGCGCAGTCGATGGCGCCGATGTTCGTGTACTCACAGACGAAGATCGGCGGGTTGGACAGTGGGAGTTGGCCGACCGACGCACTCACGGTCCTCAAGAATCAAGGCATCGATACGGCGAGCCACTACTCGCACGACGGGTTGGACTGGTGGGACCTGCCGGGGGCTTCTGAACGCTCGAACGCTCAGCACTTCACAATTCGCGGGTTCACCACGTTGTTCGCGAACAATGCGGCCTCGACGATCCCGAGCTCTCTGCCGCAAACGGTTCTCATGAACGAGCTGGCAAAGGGGCATCCGGCTGCATTGATGATCTCGGTCCGCGACGGCTTCCGCTACATGGGTCGGACGTCGGACGCGTATGACACCGACACGCAGAGTCTCAACGCTGGTCTGCACGAGGTACTGGCGATCGGGTACGACGCGCATGGCGTGCTGGTCCAGAATTCCTGGGGCACGACGAACTGGGGCTTTCCGACAGCTGGTCAACCCGGCGGGTTCGGCCGAATTGGTTGGAATGTCGTGCAGCAGGACACGCATGAAATCGACACCATCGCAGGGTTTGGGAACGGACACCACGACTTCACCGGCGACGGCGCCAACGATCTGATCGCTCGCCGGACCGATGGCAACCTGTTCACGTACCGCGGCAACGGGCGCGGCGGCTTCGGAACGCCGATGCAGTCGGGGTCCGGCGCTGCCGTCTTCAGCGCGATCGTGCCCACACGTGACTTCAACGGAAACGGCACCAATGACGTGATCGCGCGCAAGACCGACGGAACGCTTTGGCTGTACGACGGAACCGCGAACGGAGTGTTCGGCGGCGGTCAGCAGATCGGACAGGGCTGGAACGTGCTGACGGCGATCCTGGCGCCGGGCGACTTCAATGGTGACGGCACCGCGGATCTCATCGGCCGCAAGGCTGACGGCACGCTCTGGCTCTACGGCGGAGACGGGCACGGCGGTTGGGTGAGTTCGTTCCCGCAGATCGGACAGGGCTGGAACGTGCTGACGGCGATCGTCGCGCCAGGCGATTTCAACGGTGACGGCACCGCGGATCTCATCGGCCGCAAGGCTGACGGCACGCTCTGGCTCTACGGCGGAGACGGGCACGGCGGTTGGGTGAGTTCGTTTCCGCAGATCGGACAGGGCTGGAACGTGCTGACGGCGATCGTGGCGCCAGGCGACTGGAACGGTGACGGGCGCGCCGACTTGATCGGTCGCAAGAGCGACGGGACCCTCTGGCTCTACGGCGGAGACGGGCACGGCGGTTGGCTGAGCTCCTTCCCGCAGATCGGGACGGGCTGGAACACCATGAACGTCATCGGGTGACATCAGGCTGTCGTGAACTGGCGGTCGGCCGCGGGCAACAATCCTTGGATGGAACAGGCGAACGACGCGGAGCTGATCGCGCGATCTCGTGACGAACCGGCCGCCTTCGCCGTGGTCTACGAGCGTTACGCCACCACGATCTACCGCTATGCCGCACGGCGCATTGGCGCGAGCGATGCTGAGGAACTCATGGCCGAGACGTTCCGCATCGCGTTCGAGCAACGTGCGACGTATGACACGAGCCGACCATTTGCACGTCCGTGGCTGTATGGCATCGCCACCAACCTTGTAGCGCGGCACTATCGCACCGAGACGCGACGACGGCGCGCGACGGCGCGGCTCGAAGCGGGCGACAACACGATAAAGGATGGCAGTGACCGCGTCGTCGACGCGATCGCAGCTGCCAACCTGCTGCCCGATGTCGTCACAGCAATCAATCGCCTCACGACGGGCGATCGCGACGCGTTGCTGCTCCACGTGTGGGAGCAACTCCCCTATGAGGGGGTCGCGGCAGCTCTCGGCATCCCGGTCGGCACGGTGCGGTCGCGCATCAACCGCGCCCGCGCAAAATTGCGCGAACTCACCGCCGTCACCGACGAACAGCTGGTGCACGCAGATGTTTTTACCGCGAACAAGGAGCGACTCATGACGACGATTACCGGCAACGAACAATCAGAGGTGTTCGACCACCGCTCGCAGATGTATCCGCGGCTCGCGTATCGCGACGAGCATGCCGCGCTCGAATATCTCACGCGTGTCTTCGGCTTTACAGAGCGACGCGAGGCCCGTGTCGGGGGCAAGACACCCGACGGATACGACATGGGCGACCACATGCTCGCCTGGCTCGAGTTCGGTGCCGGGCTCGTCATGATCGGCCATGTCAACGAGGAGGTCCACCGCATCCGGAGTCCGCGCGACGTCGGAAGTGCGACAACGATGATCAACGTCGAGGTAGACGACGTCGACGCGCACTACTCGCGAGCAGTCACAGAGGGCGCCGAGATCACCAAGGCACTCGAGGACACGTGGTATGGCGGGCGCGTGTACGAGGCGGCAGACATCGAGGGTCACCAGTGGCACTTCCAGGAATCTCATGAGCACATCCGCACCCGCGGTGGAGCGGTGCCGACCTAGGTGTGAAGCCAGCGATCCCGTAAGGGTCGCCGATACATGTTGGCGACACTTGCGCGTATCGGCGAAACTGGTGCATGACTGCACCCGACAACGTCGTCGAACTTCCACTCCGCGAACAGTTCGACGCGTTCATCGACGAACACCGTGCCGTTTTGCACGACTGTCTCGAGGGATTGACCGAAGACGAAGCTCGACGTCGACTCGTCGATTCCGACACCACGTTGCTGGGGCTCGTCAAGCACGTGACGTTCGTCGAACGTGTGTGGTTCGAAGAATGCGTCACCGGGAAGTCGCGCGCCGAACTCGGCCTGGTAGCTGGTCCTCCCGAGTCGTTCGTGCTCGACGACGGCGACACGATCGAATCGGTGCGCGCCACATTCCGAACGACGTGCGAACGATCCCGTGCCGCTAGTGCGTCAATCGGTCTCGACGATGTGGTGACCGGGAATCGTCGCGGCCCGTTGCCATTTCGTTGGGTCTTGTTGCACGTATTACGTGAATTCGCCGGGCATTGTGGGCACGCCGACATCCTGCGTGAGCAGATCCTCGCCGCGCGCCGAAGGCAGAATCGGTAGAGCGTGAGGTGTGCCGTGCAACGTGCCGGTCGCTAGTCGTGTTGAGATTCGATGGTGGCTGCTTGTAACGCCGCCGCGACACGATCGACGCAGGCGCGACCTGTGAGGCGAAGGGGTTCTGCACTGCGCGTCGTGCGACTGAGAAGGAAGGCTCCTTCGACGGCACAGAACAGCTCGACGGCAAGGTCACGCGCGATTTGCTCCGGAATGCTGGCTTGACACAAACGCAATTCGAGCAGCGCCAACCATGACGCGAACGCGTCGGCGGCGGCAGCTCGCATGGGTTCGCTTGTGCTCGCGACCTCGAGTGCAACGGTTGCGATTGGGCATGCATCGGCATAGTCGGTCAACTCGACAACCGCGGCTGCTCCTTCGAAAAAGTTGTGGGTCGCGGCCACCACGTCGCCGCCTTCTTGGAAGATCATGGCGACCAACTCGAGATACGTCATCCCTCCTGCGCGCAGCGCCGCAACACCGAGTTCTTCCTTGCCGCCCGGAAAGAAGTGATACAGCGACCCGTACGGTGCATTGCTTGCCGACAAGATCGCTTTGATTCCGGTCGCAGCGTATCCACCGCGACTGAAGAGCTCGCTGCTCGCGGCCAGAATCCGCTCGCGTGTCGCATGTTCCTCTGGCCTGGCTGGGGATGTGTGAACCTTGACGCTCGGCACGAGGTTCACTATAGTATTAGAACGATCTATCTAGTGACGAGGACTCGATATGTACAAGGCTGCGGTTCGTTTCATGATCCGGCGCACGATCCGAGCGCTCAACCGCGGCGACTACCGGCCGGCGCTGGCGATGTTTGCAGCGAATGGCGAGTTGGCGTTCCCTGGTGACAACAGCTGGTCGCGCCAACAACGTGAGCCCCAACTCGGGCGCGAGTCGTTTGCTACGCATCGTGGACGCGCTGAAATTGAAGCGTTTCTTGGCAGGTATGTGGAACAAGGAATCGTCATGGAAGTCGATGACATTCTTGTCAACGGACCGCCCTGGAACACCCGAGCGGCCGCCCGTGTGCATCATTGGATCCCCGGCCCGGATGGTCGCGACGTCTATACGAACCGGGCAGTGATGTTCGTCAGCACCTCTTGGGGCAAGATCCGCTACCAAGAGGATTACGAAGACACCGTGCGTGTCGCCGCGTACGACCAGAAATTCGACCAGACCGTCGACGCTGGGGCGCCCGCCGAACATGCTCCGACTCGGTAGGCAATCCAGCCGCGAACGCGACGCTTGGCCGCTCGCGTAAGGTCGATCCGTGATCTCGACGGCGTTCGCGGAGCAGCTGATGGTGGTTGCGCTCGCCGAAGCTGAACAGGCAGCGGAACACGGTGACGTTCCTGTGGGCGCTGTTGTGGCGTACGAAGAAGTTGATGGCGCCGTTGTGATGCTCGCCTCGGCACACAACCGCCGAGTACTTGACCAGGACCCCACCGCACACGCAGAGATCCTGGCGCTGCGCGAGGCGTCGCGAATTCGCGGCAGTTGGCGTCTCAGTGACTGCGTGCTCGTGGTCACACTGGAACCGTGTCCGATGTGTGCCGGTGCTGCCGTCGCAGCGCGAATTGGTGCGATCGTCTTTGGTGCGTCGGACCCAAAGGCCGGCGCGTGCGGAACGCTGTACAACCTCGCGTCCGACCCGCGGCTCAATCACAATTGCGACGTACTGCGCGGCATAGCCGCCCCCGAATGTTCGGAACTACTCAGCACTTTTTTTGCGCAGCGACGTGCGAACCACTGACGCCTGCGAAAGGGCGGGGGTGTGGTGCAATCGGGCGGTACCACACCACACACCCCGCGATCTTGCTGCGCGTCGACACACGCGTGTAGTGAGTATCGCATCACGAACTGCGGTGCACTAGATCCATCGTCTCTAGCGAGACGTAGTGTGTTTGTACTAGTTGTCATCCACAAGTTGTCAGGGCATTTCGGACAGCAACCCTCTCGAACGAGCGATCGCCACAGCTTCGAGTCGGGAATGCGCGCTCAATTTCTGGAGAACGTTTTGTACGTGATTGCGCACAGTGTTACGCGAGACCTGCAAGGTCGCGGCGATCGATTCGTTGCTGGCGCCCGCAGCAAGGAGTCGCAACGTCTCGGTTTCTCGCGGTGTGAGCGAAACCCTGGCGCGCTCACCGTCGTCGGGCACGACGCGGGCCAGTAAGTGGCGGGGAAATACAGCCTGTCCCGACGCGACGGCGCGCACCGCGGCGAGTACGTCATCGAGACCTTGATCTTTGGTGACGTAGCCGGCGCAACCAGCCTTCATCGCGTCGATGATCGTGCGTTCGGCCACCGACGCAGTCAGCACGATCACTTGGGTCGCAGGAGCCTGCGTGGTGATCGACCGGATGAGCGTTGCGCCGACCACATCGGGCAGCTGATAGTCGAGCAACACAACTCCTGGCTGATACTCGTCGATGTACCGCAACGCCTCTGCGCCGTTGCGGGCGACTCCAACGACATTGATGTCGGGCGTGCCCTTCAGTGCCGCTGCCAGACTTTGTGCAAAGACCGCATGATCATCCACCACCAGCACATCAATGACTTCCGTATCGGCTGTGATCATCGTGTCATTGTGCCAGCCGATGGTGCGGTGAAGCGATCGCGGCTCGGAATTGGGTGCCGGCGTTCGCCTAAGATCGTCGACGGAGGGATGCGAGAGCGGCCGAATCGGATGGTCTCGAAAACCATTGTGGCGCAAGTCACCCTGGGTTCAAATCCCAGTCCCTCCGCCAGATACGCCCGCGGGGGTAGCGAGCCTGCTCACCCCCGCCGGGCACGCTCTGTTCAGTGGCCAGTGAATCGACGGCCTTGGCACCGGTCGTAGCATGTTGCTATGCCGACGCACCCGCAGCAACGCGACGAAGCGCGCGAACCTACGGGCCCGTTCCAGCGTGACGATGTCCTTGTCGAACTCACCAGAGTCGATGCCTTCGAAGCGGAAGTCGCCGCAGTGCGGCTGCGCGGCGCGGGTATTCCAGCGGCTGTCTTTGGCGTCGGTACCGCGGGCCAGCTCAGTGCAGTGCAATACACCGAGGGTTCACGCGTCATGGTTCGCAGCTGCGACCGCGAGGCTGCAGCGACCGTGATTGCAGAACTTTTCGGAGACGGTTCTTCGCCAGACCCAATCGACGACGATGAGCTTGGTGCGCTGGCCGAGGAATCGAAAGGTTGGTCGGATCCCAGCACCGGCGCAGTCGTCTGATGGCTGCAGACTGAGCGGTGCCTGCGCCTTTGGGCGGCTCAGATGCCGAGGTTGTCGCAAATTTCTCGCGTTGCGGTGGCCAGGTTCAATGTGAAGAATTGAAAGCCGGGGACGCCTGCCGCGCGAAGTTCTTCGCAGAGCTTCGTCGCTTCCTCGACGCCGACGGCGCGAATGGCGGCGGGACCTTGGTCTTCGACTGCGTAGAGCTTGGCGGCCAGCCATTCGGGGAAGTCTGAGCCCTGGAGTTGGGCCATGCGCGCGATGCTGGCGATGCTGGTGGCCGGCATGATTCCAGCGATGACTGGTTTCGTGACGCCGCGCGTTGCGAGCCCGTCGATGAGGTCGAAATAGTGACGGGCCTCGAAGAAGAATTGCGTAATTGCGAAGTCGGCAGCGTCAAGTTTTGCCGCAGTGTGATCACGATCTGCTGCGATGCTTGGAGACTTCGGGTGTGGCTCGGGATGGGCAGCAACACCGATGCTGAAATCTCCGACGGTCCGCAACAGCGCAACGAGTTCGCTCGAGTATTGCAGTTCGCCGGGGGGACCCTCGTGTCCTGCCGGCGGGTCACCGCCGAGTGCCAGAATGTTTTCAATTCCGGCAACGCGGTATTGCTCAATCAGCGAGAGTAAGTCGGCTTTGGTGTGCGCCGCGCATGTGAGATGCGGCATCGCCGTAATACCCATTGCGTTGTTGATTTCGACCACGAGATCGTACGTGCGACCTCGAGTTGAGCCGCCAGCACCGTAGGTAACTGACAAGTACGACGGATCGCGAAGTTTGAGTTCGGCCAACGTACGCGCGAGTGTCGCTTCGCCTTTCTCATCGCGCGGCGGGCCGAATTCGAATGAACAAGTAGGTCCGGCGCGAAGAAGTTCAGGGATGTGGGCCATGGGCCAAGGATGCTACCGATGTAGGGCTACTGAGTGCCGCGGATACCTTGAAAGCGCCGGAGTCGCAGCGAATTACTGACAACGAACACCGAGGAGAACCCCATTGTTCCGGCGGCAATCATCGGGTTCAAGAGTCCGAACGCCGCGAGGGGAATTGCCGCGGCGTTGTAGGCGAAGGCCCAAAACAGATTGCCTTTGATTGTGCGCAGTGTTCTGCGGGCCAGCGCGATCGCGTCTGCCGCGGCACGTAGGTCGCCAGCGACGAGCGTGAGATCGCCTGCCTCGATCGCAATATCGGAACCGGTGCCCATGGCGATACCGAGATCGGCAGCAGCGAGGGCTGGCGCGTCGTTCACGCCGTCGCCGACCACCGCGACTTTCTTGTTGGCCGCTTGCAATTCGTGGACGACATCCACTTTCCCGGATGGCAACGTTTCCGCGACGACTCTGTCGATTCCAACTTCGTCGGCGACCGCGCGGGCGGCAAGAAGATTGTCGCCGGTCACCATGACTACCTCGACGCCGAGGTCGTGCAGCGCGGCAACGGCAGCCTTCGACGTGGCGCGAATTGTGTCGGCGACGACAAACACAGCTTCGGCTGTCGCGGCGGCATTGCGTTCGCGTCCGAAGAATATTGGTGTCCGTCCGAGTTGTGCTGCGGATGCTGCAGCGTCGGCCAACGCCTTCGGGACGGCGTCGAACATTGATGACCGTCCGACACGGACGGAGATCCCGGCGAGGGTCGCGTGCACGCCGAATCCAACCTCGGATCGAAATGCGGTCGGCGACACAAGGTTGATTGCTCGGTCGCGAGCTCCTTGGGCGATCGCTTTGGCGATGGGATGCTCAGACGCGTCCTCAGCTGAGGCTGCCAGACGGAGGGCTTCGTCGGCGCCGATTCCTTGCACGGTCGGATCACCGATGAGCTCCATCTGACCCCGGGTGATTGTTCCCGTCTTGTCGAGAATTACCGCGTCGATTCGTCGCGTTGCTTCGAGAACTTCTCCGCCTTTGATGATGATTCCGAGCTGCGCGCCGCGGCCAGTACCAACCATCAGCGCGGTTGGTGTTGCGAGCCCAAGCGCACACGGACAAGCGATGATCAACACGGCGACCGCGGCCGTAAACGCGTCGTTGGCTGTGTGCCCGGTGAACAGCCACGCCGCTAGGGTTCCGAATGCGATCAGCATCACCACCGGCACAAACACGCTTGCGATCTGATCGGCGAGGCGCTGGACATCTGCCTTCGAACCCTGAGCCGTCGCGACAAGCTTGGCGATTTTGGCAAGCGCCGTGTGTTCGCCAACGGAGGTCGCCTCGACGACGATGCGTCCGGATTGATTGATTGTCGCTCCGAACACCGCATCGCCGATACCAACTTCAGCCGGGACGGGTTCGCCGGTGAGCATTGAGATGTCAATCGCTGTCGTGCCGTCGCGCACGATGCCATCGGTGGCAATTTGTTCACCCGGTCGGACGACGAACTGGTCGCCGATTTCCAGGCTCGCAATGGGAATCTCTTCGCCGCCCACGAGGCGCGCCGTTTTTGCTCCGAGCGCAAGCAACCCGCGCAGCGAATCTCCTGCCCGACGTCGGGAACGATGCTCGAACCATCGACCCAACAGGATCAGGGTCACGATGACAGCGCCGGTCTCGAAGTACACCTGTGGCCGGTCGCTCATCGACATCACGTCATGATGATCGGCGGCGCCGAGAAACACGAGTGCGACAACAGACCAGATATATGCGGCAATGGAACCGATGGATACCAACGTGTCCATCGTGACGGCTCCGTGGCGAGCGTTCAGCACAGTCGCGCGATGAAACGGCCACGCGCAATAGGTGATCACCGGAGTTGCGAGCGCGAACGCGACCCATTCCCAGTTCTCGAAATGCCATGCGTCGATCATCGAAATCAACAAGAGCGGAACTGTGAACGTTGCCGCGACGAACACGGTCGTGCGAAGGTCGTTGCTCTCCGCCTCGCTGGTATCCGCCGCAGCGGCTTCCGGCACGGCGTAGCCGAGCGTCTCGATCTTGGTCCGGAATTCCGCTGGACCGATTGTGGTCGGGTCGAACGTCACGGCAGCGCGTTCAGTCGCGTAGTTGACAGCGGCGGTTTCCACGCCGTCGAGTCGTGAGAGTCCTCGCTCGATGCGTGCTGCACACGACGCGCAGGTCATCCCGGTGATGGGGATTTCGATTTGCTCCATGACGACGGCTGCCATACGATGTACTATACCCCCCTATCCTATTATTGTCTCCTATTGGTTCGGCACGGATGCAGAACCAACGAACAGAAAGTGGCGAGATGCGCGGCTATTCGATGCACAAAGACGACTATCGCAATCGGTTGCGGCGTATCGAGGGGCAGGTACGTGGCTTGGAGCGGATGATCGACGAAGACACGTATTGCATCGACATCCTGACGCAGATCGCCTCGGTCAGCAAGGCGTTGCAGGGCGTGGGGCTCGGACTGCTCGACGAGCATTTGCGGCATTGTGTGATGCACGCCGCAGAGGCAGACAGTGCCGAGGGCGATGCGAAAATTTCTGAGGCAGTGAAAGCAGTCGAACGATTGTTGAGAGCTTGACCATCGAAGAAGGACGGAATCGTATGAGCATGACCGTGTATTCAGTTCCTGGAGTTACATGCGGGCATTGCAAGGCGGCGATCGAAACCGAGGTTTCCGCGGTACGCGGAGTCGATCGGGTCGTTGTTGATCTTGATGCCAAGATCGTGTCGGTCGAGGGTGATGCAGCCGACGCTGATATCCGCGCCGCGATCGACGAAGCGGGATACGACATCGACGACAATGCGCCAGGCCGAGCAGGCGCTCCGGGCGGTAGCCTGCTTCCATGACTGCAACGGAAGCAGAAGCGCCAAAAAAAGAGCGCTGGACCGCCTCGTGGAAGCATCTCTACGACGAGGTGGTGACGAGCGGTTTGTGTACCGGCTGCGCGGGATGCGTGGTGGTGTGTCCGCACGACGTGTTGGGCTACGACGACAAACTCGGCGTGTACAAGCCGCTCCAACTCGAAGATGAGTATGGCGGCGCTGGCGACTGCAGTCACGGCGACAAGGCCTGCACCACGTGTACGCGTGCGTGTCCGCGGTTCGGCATGTGGGAGCCGGAGATCGACGAGTTTCTGTTTGGGCGTCAACGTTCCAATGAGGAAGCATCCGGAATCTACAAAGACATCGTGTTGGCACGAGCCAGCGACCCTGTGCTGCACGAAGTTGGTCAAGACGGCGGCCTCGTCTCAGCGATGCTCGTGTACGCGCTCGAACACGACATCATCGATGCTGCGCTCGTGAGCTATCTCGAAGGCGATGGCACAAGCTGGAAGGCGATACCTGGTATCGCCCGTACCCGCGATGACGTCATTGCCTCGGCGGGTTCGCGCTACACCTATAGCGCGAACACGATGGCCTACATGGACCTCGAAAAAGATGAAGAACGTATTGCACTCGTTGGCATGAGCTGCCAATCGTCGTCGCCGGCCGTGATGAAGCAACGCAAAGCGGGCAAGGTTGCGCGGCGCATATCGCTCAACATCGGCCTCCTGTGTTCCAAGACATTTGACGACGCCATCTTCGAAGAGTTGTTCGAAGCGAAATACGGTTTGAAGAAACAAGACATGCGCAAGATGAACATCAAAGGCGTGTTCCAGATCTGGATGAAGAATGGCGACTACCACGAAGTGCCGTTGAAGGAATGCCACGCGTGGACTCGCGAGGGATGCAAAATGTGTCCGGATTTCGCTGCCGAACATGCCGATATTTCAACGGGTGGTATTGGCGCATTTAACGACTGGACGCTGACGATCGTCCGTACGGAAACCGGCCGCGACTTACTTGAGCGGATGCACAAGGATGGCTGGGTGGAACTGCGTCCCGGCGACGATGATCCCGGCGCGATCGAGCTGATGCACAAACTTTCGAAGAAGTCTCGGAAGCGGTGGCCTGAGTTTGCGATCGATGCTCCTCGGTTGTTGCCCACTCCGAAACCGAAACCAGAAGCGTCCGCTTGAGTCGAGGGATACAGGTCGTGGCATTCGTTGACGATCTGATGGACCGCAGCCGAGTGAGTAGTGCGATCCCTGGCGCAAGATTCATGCGTTCGGTCGATGATTTGGTCGCGGCCCGCGACGAGGCACCGGCGTCTACGCGCGCGGCTGATATTGATGTTGTGGTGATCGATCTTGCGCGCTACCTCGACGCGGTCGGTGCGATTCGTGCGACGCTGCCGGGCGCGACGCTGATTGGCTTCGCTCCGCACGTCGATGGTCACGCCCGCGACGAATCGCGTTCGGGAACCGACGTCGTGATGCCGAGGAGCAAATTCTTCCACGATGTTCGCGCTGCCGTTGGTTACTCCTGAGTAGAAACGACACTGATGTAACTCTGTGTGAGTGTTGTGGTCAGAGAAATCGTGACCAGCCTCACCAGCACCAACTCATCCTTGCGTTCGTCCAGCCTCATTGCTCGTATCGAAGCCGTCGCTGCAGGCGACAGCTCCATCACGTTCGTCGGCTCCGCCGCGGCGAGCGGCGAAGCCGAGTCGGTGCTGTGGAAGGATCTGTACGCCGAAGCGCGGTGTTTCGCGTCGGTGTTGCAATCTCGTGGGGTCGCGCCAGGGACACACGTCGCCATCCTCGGGCCGACGACACGGGCGCTCGTGACAGCAATCGAAGCGACCTGGCTTGCTGGCGCTGCAGCCGTGATGTTGCCGCTACCGATGCGCCTCGCCTCGATCGACGAGTTCGTTGATGCAACACGAATCCGAATTCACGATAGCGACGCGGTGGTGCTGCTCATTGACGATCAGCTTGCTGACTTCCTCGACGAACGCCCGGGCGATCCGCCGGTGTTGCGGCTCGGTGACCTAGCTGGCGAAGCTGCGGACCTGACTGCAGATGCCTATGTTCGGCCCACTGACGAACCCGATGCGCTCGCGATTCTGCAGTACACGAGTGGGTCGACGAGCGACCCGAAGGGCGTCATGCTTCCCCATCGCTGCGTCACGGCGAATATCGATGCGATCGTGCGTGGCGGCGATATTCGAAGCGGTCGCGACGTGGGCGTCTCGTGGCTTCCGCTGTATCACGACATGGGTCTTATCGGTCTGTTGGCGATGCCGATGTGTACGGGAATCGACCTGGTGCTCTCTGCGCCCCAGGATTTCTTGGCAGCGCCGAGTCGTTGGATGGAATGGATCTCGCATTACGGCGGGACAGTCACCGCCGGACCAAACTTTTCGTATGTACTCGCGACGCGTTCACTGAAACGTCTTGAGAATCTTGATCTTTCGCAGTGGCGTGTCGCGCTCAACGGTGCGGAGCCGGTTGATCCCGCAACGATGCGCGCGTTCGTCGAAGCCGGGGAACGGCACGGTCTACGTCCTGGCGCTGTGTTTCCAGCTTTCGGAATGGCAGAAGCGACGCTTGGCGTGACGTTCCCCGCCCCTGGCGCCGGGTTGAATGTCGATCGAGTCGATCGGCGCGTGTTGGAGACCGATCACTACGCGGCACCGGTTGTCGCTGGCTATGACGACTGTCGCGAACTCGCGAAACTTGGTCGGGCAATGTTCAACCTCGAAATCCGCATCTGTGATCGCGCGACCGGTGCGGTGATGGACGATCGTGAAGTCGGCGAGCTCGAAGTCCGCGGTGACTCCGTCACACCGGGCTATTACAAGCGTCCCGAAATCACTGCCGCGACGTTCCACGATGGATGGTTGCGTACTGGTGATCTTGGGTACTTGGTTGATGGTGAACTCGTCGTGTGTGGACGCATCAAGGATGTGATCATCCTCGGTGGTCGCAATGTGTATCCCCAGGATGTGGAGCGAGCTGTCAACGACGTTGACGGAGTTCGGTCCGGCAACGTGATCGCCTTTGGGACGCCCGGCCGTCGCGGCAAGGAATCTCTTGTGGTTGTTGCCGAAACGAAAGAGTCGGAACTCGAGACGGTCCGCGATGCGATCAAAAACGCTGTGTACGGAGCCGTTGGCTTACCGGCGGAGGCGATCGTCTTGGTCAGCCCCGGTTCGCTGCCCAAGACGTCGAGCGGCAAGCTGCAACGATCGCTCTGTAAATCTCGTTACCTCGACGAATCGCTGTCACCGGCGTAAATAGTTCTAAATAACCGGCCACGGGTGGTCGCGGTAATCGCCGGTTGTCATCGGGAATCGCTTCGTCCTGAGTAGCCGCGCGATGCGTGCCTGCATCGCCGCGAGCTCGGAAGGCGCGAGCAGCGTGGCGAGTTCACTGGCAGCGATCAACGGCATAATGCGATCGATGTCGACAAGCAGATCGTTGGGTATCGCACTACCGGCGAATTCCCAGATGACTGTGCGGAGTTTCGGGTGTTCGTGGAAGCAAACACCGTGATCAATCCCCCAGATGTGATCGCGTTCGTCGAGGATGACATGACCCCCCTTTCGGTCTGTGTTGTTTGCGATCACGTCGAATGCGGCGAAGCGTCGAAAGGTGTCTTGGTGCGCGTTGAATATTTCGAAGTAGTGCTGCTCGGGGTCGTGGTCGTAGAACCGTGCAACTGAACCGATGCCAAGTGGACCGTCGCGCAGGACAGTGTCGGGGACCAGGGACCAGCTCAACAGGTCGGAGAGCACGCACGCAGCAACCTCACGTTCGCAGAGTGTTCCCTCAGCGAAATCCCACAGCGGCCGTTCACCATCGCGCGGTTTATAAATCGCCAAGAGTGCGTTGTCGTGGTCGTCGCTCACTCGAGCCAGGAACGTCGCGTTCGATGACCATGGCATTCGACCAACAATTTCAAGAGTTCCTTCGCGCAGCACCGAACGCGCAACCGCGTCGTCGACGACCGCGGGAAGCTCGAGGCCGGCCTGCTCCGACAGCAATGTCAATTCCAGCGCGGGCAAGCGTGCCCGTCGGGATCCATTGGAAATTGACAAAGGGGACACGGTGGACGACCGCGATCGACGCTTGCTGCACCGTGTCGCAACATGGCTCGCACCTGTGCGCGAGACGCGTAGAGACGTGCAACGAATCCTTCTTGTTCGCCAGGATCAACGGGCGGCGCGTCGTCTTCGGTCTCTGGGTGTTCGCGGAGCTCGAGCAATACGAGGTTGCGAGAAGGATCGAAACCGATGCCGATCAGTTGGGCGCGAAACAACGGTTCTGCTTCAGTCAGTTGTCCACACAGCGCGTCGTTGACAGGGTCGAGACCTGTCTCGGGCTGTTCGGTGTCGTCGGCAGCGATGCGGTCGAGAAACTCGTTGGCTTCAGCTGCCAAGAGTGCGATCTGTTGCTTTTCGAGAAGGACGCTCAACAGCGCCCCGTTGCTGCGTGCCTGAATCATGAATCGGCGTTGGCCAGGTTGACCAATTGCGCCGGCGCTGATGCTGTCGACTGGATCGAACTCGATTGGATCAGGCATCGTCGACTTCGCCTTCAGTCTGTGGCGACGGTGCGTGTGCGATCAGCTCATCCAACGAGCCAGTGTCGTTGCACTTCAGCATCGTGACTCCATACGGATGAAACTGGAACGCAGTCACCGATGCTGGTGAAACATGGATCCGCTGAAAGAGGTCGAGATGCACGCCGGTGAAATGTGCAATTGCCGATTTGATCGGGTCGGCATGACTCACGACGAGGGTTGTTTCGCCGGGATGCACGGCGACAATGTCGTTGAGTGCAGCGACCATTCGGGATTGCATTTCCATGAGCGACTCGCCGCCAGGGAAGCGCGCCCGTGAGGGCGCTGCCTGCACGACTTTCCACTCGTCGGTCTTCGCTAGGTCTTTCAGTTCGCAGTCGGTCCAGTCGCCGTACTCGGCTTCGATCACACCGTCGTGTGGGAGAACGGGGAGTTGATGATGGGCGGCGATGATCTCGGCCGTTTGCATCGTTCGCTCAATCGGGCTCGAATAGATCGTATTGATTGCGAGCGCTGCGAGTCGTTCGCCCGCGTTGGCGGCCTGTTCACGACCGATATCTGTCAGGTCGATACCGGGCATCCGACCTGAGAGCTTCCCGCCTGTGTGATGGGTGACTGCATGGCGCACCAATACCAAGCGGGTCGGTTGCTTCGGTGCGTCATCAGCCATCCGAATATCGAACCATGGATCGCGCTGTCAGACTGAACGGGCCGGTCGGACCTACCGGAGGAGCCCACTACGGCGGCGCGGCGGTAGGGTCGCAGGCGATGACAAGTGTGAGTTTTACGCCGACCGGACCTCCTGAAACGGTCCTTCCACCCGAACCAAGCGATGCCCTCGCGGCGCTCGTCGAGGCGCTCGCCGCACCGGCCGAGCGTCGGCGCGACGCCGTCGCCGAGGTGTGCGCACACTGGCCGAGTTTTCTCGATGCGTGGGCACAACTCGGTGAACTCGCACGCGACGATGTCGAGGCGTACGCATATTTTCGGGTGGGATACCACCGTGGCCTGGACAAACTGCGCCAATCCGGCTGGCGCGGTAGCGGCTACGTGCGGTGGACCCATGTCACCAACCGCGGCTTTCTTCGTGCGGTCGATGGGTTACGCAATGCCGCTGGCCATATCGGTGAAGCTGCCGAGGAAGCTCGATGCACCGAATTTCTGGCGCAACTCGATCCTGACTTCCAGCGTCGAGCCCGCTGACCCGAGTTGGTCACGGAGCATCCGTAGACTTCGGCGATGAAACGCGCGCTGATCACAGGAATTACCGGACAAGACGGTCGGTATCTCTCCGAGTCACTTGCCGCTAAGGGTTACCAGGTCTTTGGGATGATCCGTGGGCAAGCGAACCCGAAGGCTCGCGTTGTGCAGGACGAAAATCCTCGGGTTGAACTGGTCGACGGTGATCTGCGCGACATGGCATCGCTCATCGCCGTCTTGGAGCAGGTGCAGCCTGACGAGGTCTACAACCTCGGAGCCATCAGCTTCGTGCAGCTCTCGTTCCGCCAGCCCGAACTCACTGCCGAGATCACCGGTCTAGGTGTGCTGCGAATGTTGGATGCAGCGCGCATCGTCGGCGGCATGGAAAATAACCCCATCCGTTTTTACCAGGCCAGTTCGTCGGAAATGTTCGGCAAGGTGCGTGAAGTACCGCAGACGGAAACAACGCCGTTTCACCCCCGCTCTCCGTATGGCGTCGCCAAGATGTTCGGTCACAACATCACGGTGAACTATCGCGAGGCCTATGGCATGCACGCGAGCAGCGGGATCTTGTTCAACCATGAAAGCGAACGGCGTGGCCACGAGTTCGTTACTCGAAAGATCACGTCGTCGTTGGCCAGGATCAAACTTGGGTTGCAAGATACGATCAGCCTCGGCAACTTGGAGTCGCGTCGCGATTGGGGTCACGCCGCCGACTACGTCGAGGCGATGTGGTCGATGTTGCAACAAGATCAGCCCGACGATTACGTCGTGGCAACGGGTGAAACCCACAGCATTCGAGAGTTTCTCGATGTCGCCTTCAGATGTGCTGGCTACGACTCGTGGGAGCCGTTCGTGACCCACGACGTGCGGTTCGATCGTCCGGCCGAAGTAGATCTCCTCATCGGGGATCCGAGCAAGGCGAAAGCGAAACTTGGGTGGGAACCCAAGGTGAGTTTTGAAGACCTCGTGCGTCGGATGTACGAATCGGATTTGGTTGAGGAAGAAAAAGAGGCGCGCGGCCTTCGTTGATCGCAGGAGTTACGCCCTGGCGCGTTGGAGGCGGTCGAGCGTTGCCTCTGCCTGCTCGACAACCATGCGCACCAAATCACCTGCCGGTATGAGCGAATCGACTGCGCCGACGAGTTGGCCAGCTGGGTAGCACTCCCGATCGGTATCCACTTCGGTGTCTTCATTGCCGCCGAGGTGGAGCACCCCGGCGCTCAACGTATGCAACATCATTTCTGGGAATGGCTTCAGCGCATCCGGGTTCGCTTCGATTTCGTTCGTCCACTCGTTGCGGACCACGCGCATGGGTTTGCCTGAGTAGCCCTTGCTAATCACGGTGTCGTCCTCGTGGCTGCGCAGCAATGCATCTTTGTAACCGCGCACAGTTCGTGCCTCTGGCGTCGCGATGAAACGAGTGCCCATCCAAACACCGTCGGCACCGAGCGCGAGCGACGCCGCGAGCCCGCGTCCATCGAAAATTCCGCCTGCCGCGACCACGGGCACGCGGTCACCGACGGCGTCGACGATCTGAGGCACGAGTGGCATGGTCGCGATCAAACCGGTGTGACCGCCGGCCTCCGTGCCTTGCACGATGACGAAGTCGACACCACTCTCGACGGCGCTGACAGCGTGGCGAACTTTCCCGCACATGCTGGCAACGAGCACACCCGATTCGTGGAGTTGGCCAATGATGTCGCGCGGTACGCCCAAACCGGCCACGAACAATGACGCGCCACCTTCGATGACAAGATCAACGCCTCGGGTCAAACTGTCGGGAAGCGCGGCGAGAAGATCGACGCCGAACGGTTTGCTGGTCGCCTTCGCGGTCTCGCCAATCTCGTATTGCATTTGTTCCACCGTCAATGGTGCGGCGCCGATCGTCCCGATTCCACCCGCGTTCGATACAGCGGCGACGAGCTCGTGATAGGCGACGCCTCCCATACCGGCAAGCATCACTGGGTGTTCGATTTGGAGAAGTTCGGTGAGACGGGTCTGCATGGTCGCCAACGTTAGAGCTACCGTCGCTGTTATGAATAGTCCACTCGTAGGCGTGATCATGGGAAGCGATAGCGACCTGGTCGTGATGCAAGGCGCCATTGATGTGCTCGACGAGTTCGACGTATCTCGCGAGGTGCGAGTCGTCAGCGCTCACCGGACCCCCGACGTCATGTTCGACTATGCCAAGACAGCAGCCAACCGCGGCATCAAGGTGATCATTGCGGGCGCTGGCGGGGCAGCCCATCTCCCTGGAATGACCGCATCGCTGACACCATTGCCAGTGATCGGCGTTCCGGTTCCGTTACCGACGCTCGACGGGTTGGATTCGTTGCTCTCAATTGTGCAGATGCCGTCGGGTATTCCCGTCGCTGCTGTGGCAATTGGCAACGCCCGCAACGCTGGGCTGCTCGCAGTGCGCATCCTCGGTGTTGTTGACGCGATGCTTCAAGACCGCATGGTGCAGTACCAACGCGAGCTGGCAACCATGGTCGGCGAAAAAGACGCGCGGGTCGAAAAACAGTTCAACACGTAAACGTC
Source organism: Acidimicrobiia bacterium (assembly GCA_038228615.1). Classification (GTDB taxonomy): domain Bacteria; phylum Actinomycetota; class Acidimicrobiia; order IMCC26256; family PALSA-610; genus F1-120-MAGs023. The sequence continues at coordinate 21,308 of JBBRPC010000002.1, forward strand.
GGCTATTCCGTTCGAATTGCGTCGAGCACGTTGAGATTGGCAGCACGCCGCGCGGGAATCACTGCCGCCAAGACGCCAGCGAATCCCGCGATGAGCGCGATCAAACCCAGACGTGGGAGCGCGAAATCGAGCTTCGTGACAAGGTGTTGGGTGCGCAACGATGTGACGAGGATCGCGCCGAACACGATCCCAATCGCCAATCCAAGCAGCGTACCGAACACCGAGATGATGACTGATTCCCAGCGAATCGCGGTCCGAATTTGTTCGCGAGACGTCCCGACGGCACGGAGCAGTCCGATCTCATGGGTTCGTTCGTGGACTGACAGCGCCAGCGTATTGACGATGCCGATGAGTGCAATCACGATGGCGAGTAGCAGTAGGCCGTAAAACAAAAACAAGGCCTGATCAATCTGCGTTTCTTGATCGGCTTTGAATTGTGCGAAGTTCTGCACCTGGACTGTCGGGTAGTCGCGCAACGATCGCTTAATCGCGGCGGCGCCTTGATCCGGGTTTGTTCCCGGCGAGGCTATTGCAACGCTGAATTGGTCCTCGGGTATGTCGGCAACGCGCACAAACACGCTGTGATCGATCAGGAGCGCAGGTCGGTCGAAGATGCGCTTCTCGAAAATTGCGACGATTGTCAGGTTGAGTTGCGTTTTCGTGAATCGAGCGAACACGGTCGAGCCGACCTTGAGGTGATGCGCGTTTGCGAATGCGCGAGGGACAGCGATTCCTCCGTTCGCAAGGTTGTGAATATTGCCGGAGACTGCTCCGAGATCAATGAAACGGCTCAGCACCCGTGAATCTGCGGCGAGGACGAATCGAGCGTCGCTGGGTCGGGTGTTGTCGCTGAGCTGCAGCACCGTCTCCGCGAAACCTATGCCCATGGCGATGTCGACGCCGCGCGTGTGCGCCACTTTGTTCGTGACGTCTGGGCCTTGTGCGCCGGTGATGAAATAGTCGGTGGTGCCGAGTTGATTGTCGAGCGCTGCGGCAATGGTTTCTTTGAATGACGCAGTCACGATTGTGACCAAACCGACGATTGCGACCCCCAACGTCAACGCGATCGCTGTCCATGCGCTGCGTCGGGGATTGCGGTACGCGTTGTCGCGGGCCAGTCGGCCCGCCATCCCGCGCCATCGAGCTGGGAAAAAACCGAGCACCTTGGCGGCTGGGGGAACCAACATGGGGCTGATCACAAAGACACCACCGAATGCCGTGACCGCGCCAGCGGCTGCGTAGTACACGTTGTTGTTGATCTTTGTGAACAGTCCAACTGCGACGCCGACGATCCCTAACGCGATCACAACGCCGCCGAGAATTGAACGGGATGCTCGAGGCAAGGGCTGTTCGATCGCCGATTCCCGAAGCGCTGCGATGGGACGGATTCGTGCCGTGCGTAACGCTGGGACAAGCGCCGCGATCAGAGTGACCACAGTGCCGACGCTGATGCCGAGAGCGACAGTCCTCGCGAGCACCACGAGGCCGCCACCGGGTAACGCCAGATCGAGCCAACCTAAGACGGCACGCAACGAAATGGCGAGGCCGATACCACCGAGCACTCCGAGCGCCGAAGCGACGATGCCAACAACGATCGCCTCGCCGAGCACCGACGCGACGACTTGGCGGGGCGACGCGCCGATGGCGCGCAGGAGCGCGAGTTCGCGAGTGCGTTGCGCCAAGATCACCGTGAAGGTGTTGAAGATGATGAATCCTCCAACGAGGAGCCCGATCCCGCCAAAGACAAACAGACCGATGTACACGAACTTGAGCACCTTGCGAACCTGATTTTGCTGTTGCTGGCGGAACTCGTCGCCAGTCACAACGTCGACGTTCGCGACGCGTAAGGCATTTGCGATCTGAGAACGCACGACTGCCGGAGCGAACCCAGGTCGGGCGTGCACCACGATCTGTCGGTACTGTGCTGGCAATCGCGTGATGCGCTGCATTTCCGCAATGGTGAACAGTGCGCCGGTTGCGCCGATTGGGCGATCAACCCGACCAAAGCGAGCGACGCCGACGAGGGTGTATCGATGGGCTTTGTCCGGTGGCGCGTTGACCAACACCGACGCGCCGATCTTGAGGTGGCCGTCGCGTGCCGACGCGGCGTCGACCACTATCTCGCCGTTGGCTTGCGGCGGTCGGCCCTGTGATATCCGCCATGGGGTGAACTCGCGCCGAGGCATCCAGCTGTAACCGAATTGCGGCGCAGTTCGTCCGCCGATGGGCTTGCCTTGCGCGCTGATGAGCGCGATCGGCTGATCGGAATCGGACTGGATCGTGCCTTCAGCGAAGTCGACGCCAGGAAGGTTGCGGACTTGCCGTATCAGCGACGCGGGAATAGCGCTGCGTTTTTCTTGTTCATTCGGATTGCCGAAACCACCGCGCATGAGTGGGCCCTGGACAACGGCGTCGGTCCCTTTCGTGAGCTGAGTGAATAGGTCATCGAACGACACGCGGATCGTGTCGGTGATGATGAACGATCCGGCAAGGAAGGTGATTCCGAGCACGATCGCAAGGCCGGTGAGCAGGAATCGCACGAGGTGTGAGCGAATGCCTCGCACGAGCAATTTGAACAACGTCAGCCTTCGATATTCGCCATGCGGTTGAGCAGCGCCTCGGCGGTCGGCGAGGTTTCCTCATCGACGATGCGACCGTCGCTGACGAAGATCACGCGGTCGGCAACTGCAGCTGCAAGTGGATCGTGGGTCACCATGACAATCGTCTGTTCGAACTCGTCAACGGCGAGGCGCATGAATCGCAGTATCTCAGTGCGCGATTTTGAATCGAGGTTGCCAGTGGGTTCGTCGGCGAAGACGACCTCCGCGTGGTTCGCGAGCGCCCGCGCCACTGCGACGCGTTGTTGTTGTCCTCCGGAGAGCTCGCTTGGCCGATGTCGTAACCGATTCGCCAACCCGACAACGTCGATCACCCGGTCGACCCATTGATGATCTGGCTCGCGGCCGGCAAGGGCCGTTGGCAGCGTGATGTTTTCGTAGGCCGTCAACGTGGGGATCAGGTTGTATGCCTGAAAGACGAAACCCAACTGGTCGCGACGTACTTTGGTGAGTTGGGTCTCTGAAAGAGAACTGATCTCGAGGTCGCCGATAAACACAGCGCCGGCGGTGAGTTGGTCGAGCCCAGCCAAACAATGCAGCAGGGTGCTTTTCCCCGAACCTGACGGTCCCATAATCGCACTGAAACGGCCCCGTGCGAACTCCACGTCGATTCCATCGAGTGCCCGAACTTCGGTTTCGCCCTGACCATAGGTTTTGATGGCTCCGACGGCGCTCGCTGCCATGGGCGAAATGAGTTGTGTGTCGATCGAACTCACCGGTTCACCCTAGGGCGGGGGCATCTGCTGCTGGATCGTCCGATTGCGAAGATTCTGTTGTCGCGTTGCGTGCACGCATGCGGAGCCGGATGAACCATCCCGTGCTGAGGAAGAAAATTACAGCCGACAGCAGCGCGTTGAAACGCAGACCGCCGAAGATCTTCGTTGCGTCATCGACTCTGAGCAGTTCCATGAAGAATCGCTCAAATGTGTACATGGCGATGTACAACGTGAATGATTGGCCCCGACCGAGCTTGTCGCGCCGTTCGAGTGCAACGATCACGGCGAAGATCGTGAAGCACCAAATCGATTCATAGAGAAATGTTGGATGGAACGTTGCGAATCGTTCATAGCCGGGTGGACGGTGAGCGAGGTCGATCTTCAGTGCCCACGGCAGCGTGCTTGGCCGACCGAAGAGTTCCTGATTGAAATAGTTTCCCCAGCGCCCGATGCCTTGCGCAACTGCAACTGCAGGTCCGAGCGCGTCGCAGACCAAGACCGTGTCGAGGTTCCGCTTTCGTGCGACAAACATGAGGGTGATCGCACCACCTGCGACGGCTCCCCAAATTGAGAGGCCGCCTTCCCAGATTTTGAACGCGCCGAGGATGCCGCCTTTGTTCCACTTGTAGCCAGTGAAGAGGTGGTAGACGCGTGCGCCGATCACGCCACCAATGACGAGCTTGGTTGCGAGTTCACCGACGAGTCCCGGCGCGAAACCGCGTCGAACTGTTCGAGGTTCAGCGATACGGACCGCGACGACGACGCCCATCGCAAGCATGAGTCCGTAGGCATGCAGCGGGAGGGGACCGAGGTGGAACACCCCGTTGTGCGGGCTAGGGATTGCGGCGAACAAGAAGCGAGGTCCTGTCTTCGGAGGCTGGTCTTCGGGGGCTAGTGGTTCGGGGGCTAGTGGTTCGGGAATTGCAACATCAAAGGTCGAGCCAAGGCATTGCAAATTCGGCGCTTGTGCGCTCATGATATGACGCACGGTCTGTCGATGAAGTCAGCAGGTTCCACGCGATCGATCCATAGGGGACGACGACTGGCGGCTCGCTTATATGGCGCCTGCTTCGCCCGGCGCGGCGAGCCGCCTGCGCGCCGGGTCACTCGCTGTCGCTCGCCCCGGTCGCTTCGGCGACCGCGGTCTTGTGCCGGGTCACTCGCTGTCGCTCGCCCCGGTCGCTTCGGCGACCGCAGTCTGGCGCGGCTATTTGAGGAGGCGCGACATACGGCGATCGGCGAGGACCTTGCCGTTGGTTTGACACGTTGGGCAATACACGACCTCGTGCGACTCATACGAGACGTGCTCGAGGTCGGTTCCACAATCAGGGCACGGCAATCCGTGTTTGCCATGGATGGTGAAGTGCTCACCCAACTTCGGCTCCGAGAGCCCTCCCTTTCGAAGTCGTTCGAGTGCCAGACCGTCGGCCAGGGTGCATTGAATCGCCGCAAGCAGCCGTTCACGACCTGGTGCGTCGAGCGACTTCAACGATGAGTACGGCGACAATTTGGCTCGATGCAAGATGTCGTCGCTATAGCCGCGCCCTATCCCTGCGACCGTTCGTTGATCGCGCAACAACGTGTGGATTCGTCGCCCGTCGACACTCGTGCGGATGAGCGCCGTGAACGCTTCGGAATCCGGTTCAGGACCAAGCCGGCTCAGGGGTCCATCATCGCCAGCGGCGAGTACCCACCAACCTGTTTTTCGTTCGGTTCCAAATTCGCGCAGCAACAGGGCGTAGCCATTGGCAAAGTTCCAGCGAACGACGGAACCTTTTGGCTTGGTCGATTTCGCGGTCGGTTCGATATCGAGGCGCCCAGCTTGCGAGCAATGAAACAGCAGTCGGTCGCCTCCGTCGAATTCCAGCCACACGTACTTCGCGCGGCGGCCCATCGAGATGACGGGCCGGCCGATAAGTGATTCGGGCGCAGGCACGACAGTTTTCAATCCATGAAATGAATACGGGGTGAATCCGCTGAACGCAGCGCCAATCACCACCTCGCCGATGCGCTCCGCGAGTGCCTGCATTTGCGGAAGTTCGGGCATATCGCGACGCTATCCCTCGTGAATCCGGCTACTGACTGTTGCGCTTGCGTCGAGATCGCAAGGTTGGTTTCGTTCGGGTGCTCTCGAGATTTCGCCGGATCACGTCACGCCGATCTTGCACATCGCGATAGGTCAAGCTCTCAACCGATGGATCGACGCCGAGCGAAACTTTCACGGCCTCGGGATCGAAAACCACCTCGCTGAGGTCGATTCCCATTTCCGATGCGAGTAGTTCTCCGTGACGTATCGCAATCTCGGTATGGACGGTTTCGAGTTCGCCAATAATGTCGAGATCCGGCGCCAAGGTTGCGATGGAACCATCGAGAAACATTAGACTTTTTACAAGGAGCATCAATACTTTCGGGATGCGAGCGCCGTATCCCATCAGTTTCTTGGTGAGGTCGCGGAGTTCATTGAGGAGTTGGTCGGCGTTCAATGTGGTGGGGTCGACCATCGGGCGATCGAGCCCAAGATCCGTGTATACCTCATCGAGGTCGGTATCAGGTGGAAACGCTCCGAGATCGCGCAACGCGCGGAGTTGTGATCGCACGTCGCCCGTTGTCGCACCAACAAGAAGGAACAAGAACGCCATGCGTTCTTTCGCGTTCATTCGTCCAGTAATGCCGAAATCGAGCAATACGGTCCGCCCGTCGGGGCGCACCATGAGGTTGCCGCCGTGGAGATCGCCGTGGAATACGCCGTGCACCATCGCACCTTCCATGAACCCGACGAGACCGGCGTGCAATACCGCAGCTGTATCGATTCCAGCAGCGTGCATCGCGGCGACGTCGTCCCAGGCGAAGCCGTCGAGGCGCTCCATGACCAACACCCGACGCGTGACGAGTGTGGGATGTGGGCGCGGAATGATGATGGCGCGTTGTTGAGTCTTGGCGAGCACCGCTGCGACGTCGAGCATGTTCTGCGCTTCGAGTCGAAAATCGAGCTCCTCGACGATCGTCTCGGCGAACAACTCTACGAGCGCGGGCGGATTGGCGAGCGCAGCGACGGGAATACGACCGATGAGTTTCGGGGCGAGCCACGCCATCGCACGGATGTCGTCGCGTACGAGTTGGTTCACACGCGGTCGTTGGACCTTGACGACGACGTCTTCACCAGTATGTAGTCGTGCTGCGTGCACCTGGGCAATTGACGCGGCAGCTAGTGGGGCGCGATCGAAATGCATGAAGATTTGTTCCAACGGCCGCCCAAGTTCCGATTCGACCACCTTGCGAACATGATCAAACGATTCGCCGGGTACCCGATCGCGCAGCAGTCGGAATTCGTTGACGAGTTCTTCGGGAAACAGGCCCTCTCCAGACGAAACGATCTGGCCGACCTTGATGTACGTCGGTCCGAGTTTTGCAAACTCGACGCGTAGTCGTTTGGAAAGAGCGCTTCGCCGCGGTGACTGTTCCTGGCGGCGTTCGAGAACTGCCCAGACGCCGAGCGTAAATCCAACGCGAGCGGTGACCGCGATGAGGCGTCGGATCGGCGGGAAACGACGTGCATCGAGCAAGGTTGGGACCATGTCGCGTGCGTTGTTGCGGACATGGTCGAGCCCTCTCGCCCATCGCAGCGAGTCGAGCGTTACGTTCCACGGGCCAACGTCGCTAAATCCGAAGTCGTCGACGTCGGGACTTTGCATATGAGATCACCGTAGCGAACGGACCCGGCAGATCAACTGCCGGGCCCGATACGCGACTAGTGCAGTCCGAGGCAGCGATTCACCCAGGGCGCGTATCCCCGCGCTTGGAAGAGATCCCATGCCAAAAGGTCTTGGTCTTGCACGGTGGCCGTCGCCGGGTTCACGCCAACGAGATCGGGGCGTGCTGCTCCGCTCGCGGTGCTGTTCCACGTCGATTGATCGAATTGGTACGCACCGAAGTAGCGGCCACTTGGGTTGACAGCCTGGTAGCCGTTGTCGAATGCAGGCGGGGTATGGCTGGATTCGTGGTGGCGGGTGCACACCAAGAACGCGTCGAGGTGGTCGACGTTTGGCAAACTGTTGCCTTGCACCGTCCAATATCCGTGGTCGGTCCCTGCGACGCCGACGGTGACGACTCGATTGGAAGTCGTTGCAGCGTCGCCGATGCTCGGAGTCGCCGCACCATATGTGAGTACCGAACCGGAGGCCCGGGCGATTGCGTAGCCACTTCCGATGCGGCTGATGCCGACGGCGTCGTTTGGAATCGATCCGTAGGCGCTGCCGTAGTACTTCGAGTCACCAAAGGTAAATACGCCACCGTCAGCTGAAGCCAACGCGTAGCCATTTCCCGTGGCCGAGGCGGTGATGCCGACAACCGGAGACGTGATATTGAACTGGGCTGCGCTTCCTTGGAACGTCGCGTCGCCGAAGCTGAACACACCGCCGTCGCTCGCTGCGAGCCAGTAGCCCTGCCCCGATGGGGTAGGCGCGATTCCAACGATGTTGTGCAGCGACACATCGGCCGCGCTGCCATGGAAGACCGCGTCGCCGAACGTGAAGACTCCGCCGTCTTGTGCGGCGAGCCAATAGCCGTTCCCGCTGGGTGTGGCGGCGATTGCTACTACCGGTTGAGCCAACGAGATGGTTCCAGTACTGCCGTGAAACGCAGCATCGCCGAATGCGAATACGCCGCCGTCGCCGGCCGTCAGCCAATAGCCCTTGCCGCTCGGCGTTGCCGCGATTCCGACGAGTGAGCGGGTGAACGGTTGCGCGGCCCCCGGGCCGTAGTCGGTCACCGTACCGTAGGCGTTGACCCCATTCGCGGTGAGCGTCGGAGCGGCCTGCCGGCTGGAACTCGCTGTTGCAGTGCCTGCAAAGGCCAACACCGCAGTCGCGGCAACGACGGTCGCGCCGCCGAGGATGCGTCCGGCGGTCGTGACGCGTGCGCTGCCGTCGACTCGACCGTTCGATTTGTTCGATTTCCCCCGACGAGCTTGGCGTTGCTCGCTGCCCACGATCCCGGTGAGCGCGGTGGCCGTGGTATCAGTGGTGTTCGGAGGTGCAGTGGTCTGTTTTCGTGCGCGTTTGAATGACATTGTTGTTTGATGCTCCTTTGTCGGGGCGCGACAGACTGTGTCCGCCCGGAAGGGTTGGCCGCAAGTTTCTTGGGCCAACTCACAACGGTAGGGAGCCGATGGCGAGGACTGCGAATGGGCACCCCAGAATTGCCTGAACATCAGAATATCGACAGATGGCGTCAGATTCGGGCCCGCTGGGCGAACCGGACGGAGCCGTCGCGTGATGTTGGACTAGTTCGAAATAGCTCGAAAGAACTAGTTCGATCGACTGTTTTCACCAGTTACTCGATGCTTGGCACACAGGACCGAAGCGCGTGAAGGACCAGCTTGATGCCGTGATCGTGGGCGCGGGACCGAACGGACTGACGGCCGCGGCCCGGCTCGCGGTGGCTGGCTTTGCGGTGTGCGTCTTTGAAACGGCCTCGGAAATCGGCGGGGGAACGCGCACCGACACCAGCGCCGTTCCGGGCTTCGCGCTCGACGTCTGTTCGAGCGTTCACCCATTCGGTGCAGCCTCGCCGGCATTCCGTGAGCTGGGTCTCGGCGACCACGGTCTCGTTTGGTCACACGCACCGATCGCGTTAGCGCACCCGCTCGATGACGGTCGCGCCGCAGTGCTCGATCGTGATCCGCTACAGACCGCGAAGTCCCTTGGGCCAGATGCAACTCGGTGGCGTCGCCGTTTCGCGACGATCGAACGGAATTGGGACGACTTGGTTGATGCAACCTTTGCGCCGATGTTGCGCGTTCCCATGCACCCGTTCAAGCTCGGTCGCTTTGGGGTTGAGGCGCTCCGGCCTGCGACCAAGGTCGCGACGAGCTTTGACGGAGCCGTCGCGCAGGCCCTCTTTGCTGGCCTCGCCGCGCATACCGCGGTGCCGTTAGAGCGTGTGCAGACCAGTGGAGCGGCGTTGATGCTTGGCGCGGCGGCAGGAGTTGTCGGATGGCCATACGCAAGCGGTGGTTCACAATCAATCGCGAGCGCGTTGGCTTCAGTGATTGTTGCCCATGGAGGAACGATTGTGACGGACCATCCCGTTCGTTCACTCGGCGAGCTTCCGAGCGCTCGCGCGCAACTCTTTGATGTCAGCCCGCACGGGCTTGTCGCGATATGCGGCGATGCGCTTCCTGATCGATACCGCGCGGCGATGCAACGGTTCCGCCATGGTCCCGGGGCATTCAAGATCGACTATGTGTTGCGCGAACCGATTCCGTGGACCGCTCACGAATGCCGCTTGGCGGGGACGGTGCATATCGGCGGAACAATGTTGGAAATCGCCGCTGCAGAAGCCGCTGTTGCGTGCGGCGAAATCGCCGAACGCCCCTTTGTGTTGATGGGTCAATCGACTGTTGCGGATCCGTCGAGGGCCCCGGCTGGAGCGCATTCGGCGTGGTCGTACTGCCACGTGCCACAGGGCGTTGATCTGGGTTCTGTATCCGACCGAATCGTCGACTCGCTCGAACGCCAGATCGAACGATTCGCGCCGGGATTCCGCGATGTCGTGGAGCAGCGTCGAATACTTGGACCTGTCGAATTGGAGGCCCACAATGCCAATCTGCACGGAGGCGACTTTGGCGGAGGTGCTGCCGATGGTCTGCAGTTGCTCTTTCGACCGCGCGTCTCGCTTGATCCATACCGCACACCCCTCGACGGGGTCTATCTCTGTTCGGCTTCCACTCCGCCGGGGGCCGGCGTGCACGGGATGTGCGGCTGGAACGCCGCCGGTTCCGCCATTGCGCATTCACTCTCGTAGCGGATTGATCCGCGCTTGTGAGCGAACGCCCCGGACTTTCGACTTAACGGACGATCGCGGTGGCGAGTTCTGCGAGCAGGTGAATTTCTGATTCGATCAGCTTGCGCCAATCGTCGAGATGCAAACTCTCATCTTCACCGTGCGCGTGTGAGTGCGGGTCTTCAGGGCCGATGAGCAGCGCCGGAATGCCGCCGAACGCATTCACGAACGGTCCAACGAAGGGAACGGATCCGCCCATTCCCGCAGCGACGGGGGCTTTGCCAAACCCTGCCGTCAACGCCCGTTCGCATGCCTCGAAGGCAGGGCCGGTTGGTTCGGTGGTCCAGGCTGGAACCGCTTCGTGGACGACGGTTGTCGTTTCGAGACCGAACGGCGTATGCCCTGCGATGTGGTCGAGCACCGTGGTGCAGACACGCTCGGGATCTTGACCTGGAGCAAGGCGAAAGCTCAGCCGAGCGGTTGCTGCGGCGACGATTTGGTTGGAACTTCCCGCGAGCGGATGCGAATCGAAACCGATCACGGTCAGGTTCGGATGAGCCCAGAGACGTTCAAAGACGTTGATCGTCGGATCACCAACGGGCGTCACGCCAGGCCTTGTTCCCGCGGCGCGAAGGTAAGCCTCGGGCGTGGATCCAAGTTCGATGATGCGCGCGCGTTCAGCCGTCGTGAGCGGTCGTACGTCGTCGCAGAAACCGTCGATTGCGATGACATGGTGTTCGTCGACCATCGACGCGATGAGTCGCGCCAATGAAACCGTTGGGTCGGGAACTGCCCCGCCGAAGATCCCAGAGTGAACCGGACCGTCGAGCGCACGCAACGTGACGTCGATCGTCGCGAGACCGCGCAACATATACGTGATCGCAGGTTCGCCTACCTTCCACTGGCCAGCATCCGCGAGCACAAAGACATCGGATCGGAGATCCTCGGCGTAGGTGGTGAGGAATCGTTCGAGGTTGGGTGAGCCGCTCTCTTCTTCGCCTTCGATGAACACTTTGACATTGCATGGAATCGTTCCGTGCGTGTCGAGCCATGCCTTGACGACCGCAGCATGAGCAAGGACGCCTGCCTTGTCGTCGCAAACGCCGCGTGCGTAGAGGCGACCGTCGCGTTCGATTGGTTCGAAGGGATCGCTCGTCCAGTTGGCGACGACACCTGGGGGTTGCACGTCGTGATGCGCGTACAGCAGAACGGTCGGAGCGGCACCATCTTCGGCATGCATCCACTCACCAAGCACCGAAGGGTGCGCGCCGTCAAGATGAAGGAGCCGAACGTCCTCGAGTCCGTGCGCGCGAAGGATGTCGGCTGTCAATTCGGCGCTGTCGACTACGTCGGCGTCGTGCGCGGGATCGGCGCCGATACTTGGGATGCGCGCCAGTGCTACCAGCGCACGTTGGGTATCGGGAAGCGCGGCGCGCGCGGCGCCGATCACAGGTTCGACATCAAGCGGCATATGCCATTGTTGCGCATCGTGCGTGCTCAGCCGAGATCGATCGACATCCCTCACGTTCCGAGTCCTTGAGGCGCGCCGATTCGCACCGCGACCACCCGGTCATATGGGCCGGACCTAGGGTTGCGACATGACGGCAGATGCTGAGTTTTTCTGGGATCCAATGTGTCCTTGGGCGTGGGTGACTTCGCGATGGGTTGTTGAAGTCGCCAAACAGACCGGCTTGACAGTGAATTGGCGATTCATCAGTTTGCGCCTTGTCAACGAATCAAAGAACTACGAACAAGATTTCCCACCGCGCTACATCGCCGGGCACGGCACCGGTTTGAAGTTGCTGCGCGTCGCTGCTGCGGTGCGTGACACCGAAGGTATCGACCCGATAGGTGAGCTATATACCCAGTTCGGTGGTGATGTGCACGTGCGCGGCCGTCGTGACGAAATGATCGAAAACTGGGAGGCGGGATTCCCCGACTATCTGCGCAGCGTTGGTATCGCCGAGCAGTACATCGGGGAGGCCAACAACGATGCGTGGGATGAGACGTTGCGCATCGAAAAGGACGAAGCGCTGAGTCGCACTGGCAAGGATGTCGGGACGCCGATAATAAGCTTCACGCTTGACGGCGAAATGCAATCCTTCTTCGGCCCCGTGATATCTGAAGTCCCGACAAAGGAACGCGCTGTTCCGTTGTGGAATGCCATCTGGGAAATCGCAACGATGCCTGGTTTCGCGGAGATCAAACGGTCGCATCGAAGTCGACTCAAACTCGATACGAGTCTTGACCTCGAGGGCTGAATCTCGCGCTCTACCTGTCGCGCAGCGCGCTATACACCGTTGGGAAAGCTGCTTTGCAGCCGACGCATCCCGCGAATCCAACGGTCGTAGTCGGTGGCTTTACGCTTGAAGTATTCAGCAACCTCCGGATGCGGGAGGATGAGAAACTGCTCGTGACCGAGACCGGCAACGACCGCGTCGGCAACGACGTCGGGTTCGAGCATGCCGTCGACTCCTGCGACTCCACCGCTTTCGGTACCGGCGGTCATCCCCGTACGCACTGCCTGCGGACACAACACCGACACTTTGAGTCCGCGATCTCCATATGTGATCGACAACCATTCAGCGAAGGCGATTGCTCCGTGTTTTGTGACTGAATATGGCGCAAGGCCAATCTGGGTAAGTAGACCCGCTGCGGACGCCGTTTGGAGCAAGTAGCCGGCGCCGCGCTCGAGCATTCTCGGAACTAGATGTCGGGCGGCGCGAATGTGTGCCATCAGGTTGACGTCGATGACCCGCTGCCAAGCTTCGTCGGTAAGTTCAAGCGCCCCGAAATCGCCGAGAATGCCAGCATTCGAGCAGAACAAGTCGATTGCGCCGTTGCGCTCCTCGGCATCGTCGATCAGCGACTGGAGTGCCGCGTCGCTGGTCACATCGCAGACGACCGCGTCATCGACGGGGATCCCCTCCGCTCGAAGGTCGGCGCCCACGACGTGTGCGCCCTCGCGGGTAAAGCGTTGTGCGAGAGAAGCTCCGATACCGCTTGCGGCGCCCGTGACCACCACATGCTTGCCTTCGAGTTTCACAAGAGCCTCATTCCGTCGCTATCGATGCTGCAATGCAGTGGACGCCCAGTGTTGGGCAATGCGGCAATGATGCCACCAACCGCATCAGGTGCGCAGAGCGCGGCCACGCTCGGGCCTGAACCGGAGAGCCAAGCGCACCACGACCCGGCAGCCAACATCGCGTTGTACACATTGAGTGATTCTGGCGCTGCTGCGAAACGGCGATCTTGGTGGATGCGATCGACGCACGCGGCGCGCAATGCGCGGGTATCGCCGGCAGCCAACGCAGCAACCAGCACGCTCACTGCTGCGATGTTGAACACCGCATCGCCGAACGGAACGTCGTCGGGCAGCGAATGGCGCGAGCGTTTCGTCGAGGTCTCGGTTTGCGGTATCCAGAGCACGACCTCGGGATCCATACCGAGCGGAATCGAAACGACGGTGGTGCCAGACACTGCGACGATTCCACCGAACACGCTCGCTCCGACGTTGTCGGCGTGGCCTTCGAGTTCGGTGGCGATCCTCAATGACGCGGTCCGCGACTCCCCGAATGTTGCTCCTTGTTGCAACTGCGCTCCCGCGATCCCTGCGACTCGAGCGGCTCCAGAAAATCCAAGCCCTCGCCCGCCGGGAAAGGCTGCGTGCGCAGTAGCGACTCCCACGCCACCGTGCGCTCGAAACGTCCTGACGGCAAGATGTTGCTCATTCGAGCTGTCGCTGTCGCTGTCGCTGTTGCCGGGGTCGTCAGGGTTGCGGTCGTGGAAGGTGAAGTCGAGATATGACGTGAGTGCCATGCCGAGTGCATCGAAGCCAGGCCCCAAGTTGGCAGACGAAGCTGGTACTCGCAGTGTCGTTGAACTCACGTCAACGCGGCGACGTAATCGGCGTACGACAGCGGTAAAAGTTCCACGAGCTGACGGTCGGGATCGCGGATGAATATCGCGGCCTCAATGTCGGTGGACTCGACAACTTCGCCGCCATATGCGGCGACACGCGGGCGCACGGCATCGATATCACACGAAATTGAGATGTGTGTCAGGCCGGGTTCGTCCATCGATCGCGTCCGTGGTTGGGTTGCGCGTTCGGGCGCCGAGTAGTGCAGGAGCTCGAGGACGAAACCGTCGAGGCGCAAATAGCACGCTGTTAAGCCCAGCGCGCCAGAGAGATCGAGGAGTCGCGCCGACGATTCGTCTGGCGGGTTGATCTGGCGCAAAAACGTGAAGCCCAACAGTTCCTCGTAGAACCGTCTCGACCGGGCCAAGTCGGTGACGCACTGCCCGACGTGGTTGAACACGAATCGGTTGGACACTGCGCTCTTGATCGGGACATTCGGTGTCATGGGCGAGAATCCTCGCGCGTTCTCCCGTCGTTCGCCGTGCGGAATGTGCGATATGGTCGTATTCATGCGTAGGCATTGCGGGCGCCCAGGGTGCAACGCGGTCGCCACCGCAACGTTTTCCTTTGACGCAACTCGCTGTGTTGTCTGGCTGAATCCGATTGCCGACGGTACGCCGCGAGCTGGCGACCTTTGCACTCGTCACGCCGACGGGATGGCGCCCCCAAAGGGTTGGGAGCGGATCGATCATCGGTCGGAACTCGCGCCCGTTCCGAAGGCCGTCACCGACGATCTTCTTCCCAATCGTGAGACGCCCAAACGCAAACGCAAAGCCGCTGGCCAACAACGTTGGGACGAGGTGCCAGGTCTTTTCGATCCTGCCGCTGCGGCAGCACCGATACAACCAGCGGAGCAGGAGCAGCCGAAAGCCACGCCATCGGACCCAACGCTGGCGGAACCCGAAACGCCGTGGATGCCACGTTTTGCCAATGATGACGATCTTGCGGGCGTCCTCGACGCATCGACGCCGCTGCTCTCTCGGGCGTTTCGCAACGCTCGTCCAAGCGATGCTGGCGATGGCGACGATCGAATCCCAAAGAGCAGCGACTAGCTCCGCTATTTGGTGCCGTATTCCTCGACATCTTTGAAATAGTTCGAGAGATTCGGCGGCCACCATGGTGGCGACACGCTCCCAGTGATTGTCCGAGGATCGACTGGCCCCCGCTCAATGCTTGCTTGGTACACCGCGAATGCGAACTGAAGAGTTTTGATCGCGAGCTCCGGCGACATTTCTGGATCGGGGGTTCCATTGAGGAGCGCGTCGATGAACGCCTTCCCCGTGTGTACAAAGCCGCTATCCCAGCGAGCTTCAATATTTGAATACGAGGTGGTGGTGCCATCGGGGTGATACACGATCACAGGTGCAAGATCGAGCATCTCGCCGGTACCGCGCGTGACCCAGATCCAACCATCAGTACCCTGAATCTCGAAGAACTCGTCGGCTCCGTAGAAGCTGCTCCGAATGTGCATTCGGGGCGCGTACGTGACCTCCATCATTCCGAGCAGGCTGTCTCGTTCGTATTCCCAAATCGCGGCCATCGGCTCGAAGAACAGCGGAGCCTGACGCACGATTGCTTGCACGCTCGTGATGTCTTGGTCGAATAGCCACAGCGCGGTTCCGTACTTGTGCACCATGTCGTCGAAAAGATGACCGCCAGGACTCTGCGCGTTGAATCGCCACGTATATCCAGCAGGGTCGAGACCGTTTTGAAATGCAGTGTCGGTTTGCGCGACGACTGTTTTGATACGGCACATCGTTGGGTGACCAATCGCCCCCTGTTTGATGAGTTCTTTGGCCTTCACCAGCGGCGGGTAGCCGAAATTGCACTCGGCGACACGCAAAGTGAGCCCCGCGGCTTTGGCGGCGGCGGCCATCTCTCGACCGTCAGCAACGCTGTTCGCAATCGGCTTTTGCACGCTGACGTGCTTGCCGGCACTCAATGCCGCAAGCACATGTTCTTTGTGCATCATTGTTGGTGTGAGCACCTCGATCGCGTCGAGGTCGGGATCGGCGAGCATCGCATCCATATCGGTGTAGACCTTCGGTGCACCCCACTTCCCGGCGGCATCGCGCGCCTTTGCTTCGCGGGTGTCGCACACCGCGAGCACGTCGCATTGCGGATGTTGCAGATACGCCGCGACGTTGAGTGGGGCGATATTTCCAGTACCAAGTATGCCAATGCGAACGCGATCCATGACCGTCGCCTATCACATGGCGCCCAGTGGAAACAAGATGACTACGTTGAGAGTTGCAAGGACACCGAAGCGTCGAGTGAACCGTTGAGGTTCGAGCCGCGAAGGAGCAACGTCGGTGTCTTCGATGAGGGCGTGAACGGTGCGAACGTGATGCTGATAGTTGTCGTGGATCGCGCCGGCACGAGGTTGGGCACAGCATGCGTCGCTGTGGCTGCAACGTCTGTTCCGAAGAGACCATCGCGTGCCGTGAACATCGAGCCGAGCGTTGCTGGCAATCGGATCGCTTTGCTCGTACCGTTCAGGAGTTCCACCGTGACGGCGAGCGTCTTCCCCGACGACCGTGCCGATTCGACCGTCATTTGCCAGGTCTCCCCCAAGCCAATGTGTTGCTTCATCTCGCTGGGATTCGGAACGCGTGTCGGATCGATCGTGGCGCCTGGAAACTGTGAGGAAGGTGATGAATTCCTTGAGGTCGACGCGGGCGGCGAGAGCTTGCCGCGGGTCGGGCTGCAGCCGTACGCCGCGACGCACATGATCGCAAGGCCAATTGCACGGTTGCGCATAGCGCTCACGTAATCACGACACGATCCGAATGAGGTAGTCGCAGAGTGAACGTTTACCTACGCTCCATCTTGTTGCTAGGAATCGTTTTCCGGATGTTCTCCAGTCGCGAGTTCGCTGACCCGTTGGCGAGAATCGAGTGCCGCGGTCCGGTAGATCCCGCTCGCCATATACGACTGTTCCTGATTGCGTCGAGCTTCGTACACGGAGGCTCGTACCCCGTGCGCGTATCGGTTGTTGGGATCAGCGAGTACTGCAAGTTCCGCGAAATGACACGCCAGGCGCAAATCGTTCGCTTCTGCAAGTGTTGCCGCACGAGCCGCGAGGTTTGCGGCGCCTCCGCACAAATCTGCAGTTTGTTGTGCGATTGCCACGTCGGTCGCTGGTTTGAGATTCGCGGGGTTGCCGTCGTACCAGCCTCCGTAGAGTCTCCAGAGATTGCGCACCACGAACTCTGGCTCGTCGTACGTGGGCTGGAGGTACGGCTTGCTGGCGAGATCATCTGGCAGTCGCACCGAGTGCACGACATCGATCAGGCGTGCTCCTTGATTCATGAGGTCGAGTACCTGCGTGTGAAGCGACTCCAACGCAGTCGCAGTGTCAAGCAGTACGGTCTGTACGTACTCGGCGCCGCCAACGGCTGGCCCGTGCGCCGGAAGCATGAGCTCGGGTTGCAGCGCAGCCATATCTCGCAGTGCCACCGCCCAATCCCACGCGAAACGTTGAACTTTCTGTGGATTGCCGGCGTTCGGAAATTGCCAAATGAACAGATCGCCAACGCACACTGCGCGGTGACCGGGCACCCATGCCCAGGTGTGATCGTCGGTTTCGCCTCGTGCGTGATGCAACTCGAATCGCATATCGCCAACACTGAGCTCCGCGGTGTCGCGATATTCCGTGTCGGGATAGCGAAAATCACTGGGAAACGTTGGTGCGGGGAGTCGGAATTGGCGCATGTTGATGTGGCCGTTGTAGCCGTTGGTGATGCCGTACCGGTCGAAACGGTGCGCGACTGCTTCATGCCCGACAAACGTGATGCTGCGATCGCCGCGGTCCGCCGCCTCAGCTTCAAATGCTCCAGAACCCGTGACGTGATCAACGTGGCCATGGGTGTAGACGGCGGTGTCGACGTGGTCAGTTGTCCACGCGCGGAGCGCTGTGAGCACAGTTGGCGCGAAGAGTTCGTGCGATACGTCGAACAGCGTCAGCCCGTTGCCAGTTGTGAACGCGATGACGTTGGAAAAAGCTTCGATCAGTGCCACGCCTTCTGCCACTTCGTGCAGCGTGCCGTTCGTGGGCGACATGAGGCCGTGCATCGTTGTGGGTTCGAGGCCCTTGATGATGCGAGCGGATCGTTCAAGCATGTCTGTCATGAGCACAAAACTACGGGTAGGGATCGATCTCCTACGGCAGGAGGCCCCGACACACGTCGGGGCCTCCTGTATTGCCGTTGGTACTGATCTACCGCCGCTCGTTGGAGTGGGGCAGAGCCGCGCCGGGGAGATGCTTAGAGCGCTGCAGGGTTCTTACGGCAGTAGCTAGTGATTGTGACACCGCCACCAGTCGCAAGCTTCTTCAGGGCAACGAAACCGTAGGTGGTGATGATCTTGCTCCCACCGTGGTTGCAGATGTAGCCAGCGCCGGCGTTATCGACACCGACAAAACGCATCACGTCGTTGTAGCTCGGCGATGTCGTCTTTGCCACGTTGAAGACGTAACGAGTGCCGAGGAAATGTGTCGGCGTTTCGTTGATCGTCGAACTCGATGCCTTGACTCCATTGATCTGGCCGAGCGTGGTGCCGTTGCGAAGGTCTGCGATGACTGCCTTCGATGCTGCGGTCCACTGTGCATACGAAAACGGAAGGATCGCATTCGTCTTGTCAGCAGCGAGTACACCACGTGCGTCGTGTTCTTCGAGGAACGTCGACAGGTGCGAACCGTTGCAACCGGCATCGATTGTGGCCCCGTTGAGGATCTTCGAGTTGAAGAACGAGTACGTGCCAGAACTTGTCTGCGGCGCGTACTTCTTGATTGTTCCTGCGGTGCCGCCAACTGACGCCCAGTCCGAAACGAAGGGAAGGCCGGTGGTGGGGTCGCAGGTGTAGATGTCGATCAAGTTCTGTTGTGTCAGGTTCACCGGCGAATGTGAGCCAGCGAAACGGGCCCACGACAGACCGTCGAGTGCGTAGGCGTAAAACTCATCGCTTGATGGGTCCGTGACTTTTTGGCCTCGTGAGGAACGAGAAAAGTCGATGCAGCCGGTACCGTCGTTGTTGAGGGCGGTGATACCCGCACTCGAACCGTTGGGCGGCAGGTTGCCTGCGTCGTAGGTGATCGCGGCACAGTTTCCGTCGGCAACTGTTTCGGTGCCTGCGGGGAACGGCGCACTCACGACCGGCGGGACGTTGATGACGCGGTCTTTGGGGCTTTCTGTGTTGACGGTGCTGTCAACGTTGTACTGGTTGTGCAAGCCGTACATCATCCAGTACGTCGTGTCGGAACCGACGGCCGTCAGGGTGGAACCCGGATTTGATGCGCCGGGTACTGCGTGTGCTGGCGATGCCATGAGCGCGCTCCCGGCGATTCCGGTGAGCACGCCCGCTGTCACCGCGAGCTTCTTCAAGGAAATGTTCACGTTTGCCTCCATTGCCACACCCCTGTGGCGTGACACCAACATCAAAACAGGGGTACATGAACGGCAAACCGCCAATACGGCAACGTCGAAGTGAAGTGAACATAAACAACTGTGCTCGTTCGAGAAGTTGCGGCGGTGGCTACAGCGCGCCGGGCAGCAAGCGAGCGAATTGCTCGAACACCAGCCACATAGCGACGACGAGCAGTGGTGTTGCGATCAGCCACGTCGCATGGGGCTTCCAACGTTTGTAGAGGATCACCGCACCAACGGTGATCGCCAACAACAGCTGCAAGCTCAACAGCAGCGGGAACCAGGCGTTGCTTTCTCCGGAGAGCCCGAGCTCATCTGCACGAACCTGGAACTTCGATGGCGTGAAGTTCTTCGCGCTACCGATCAGCTCCGCCTGAACGACGTAGCGATCGCTTGCGACAATCGCCGGATCCGAAGTCACCAACGTGAGCGTGTTGATGTTGTACGACGCTGGCCCGGTGCCGGTGGTCAGGGTATTAAAGATTCGGGCGTCGTTCGCTTTGGCCGCTCCCGTTGCGAAGACGCGGTAGGCGACGTCACCGAACGCTGTGGAGAAGTGGATTTCCTGGCCTTTGCGGAGCGTGTTGATATCGGCGCATGGAGCGCCACCGGTGGCACGGCGGCATATGACAACGGAGTTGCCATATTGGCCTGGAAGCGGTGTGGATCGAACATGCCCTGGTCCCCGCATGGTTTGTGACGACGTGCTCCCCTCCACGACAACTTCAGAAACGCCAATGTTTGCAATCCTCATCCAAGCAACTGGACTACCGACTGCAATGGGCTTCGCCGTTCCGAGCGACCCGTCTGGGTTATGGACAAATTGCGGGGGCAGTTGAAACGCAGCGGCTTCGTTGCGAAAGGCGCGTTGCAGATCGGCCTGCGAACGATTGTGGCTCAATGCTGTGCCTGCAAAAAGAAAGAGCGCGAGACAGAGGCACAACACCGCGAAGCCGGCAAGTGAGTGACGAACGATTGCGAAGATCGAGTGCGGCTGAGACTCGCGTGGAGGTGCCTTGGGTTGTGTCTGGCGAGATGTCCGAACGGTTTCGCGATCTGCGACGACCACGGTGTTGCTTTCGCGAACTTGGGTATCGGTGGCGACAGTTGTCACGCGAGGGCCACTTTCTTGAGTTGTTGGCGACGCCATCGCAACAGTCGCTGTATTGCAGGCCAGGAACCGCTGATGATCGCTGCGATTGCACCGAGAAGCAGCAGAAGCGGCAAGGCGATGTGTGAGCTAATGGGTCCGATACTTGCGATTGGTGTCCAACTCGGTGCCGTGAGTGCAAAACGCAGCGGCGCAGGTTGGGTCGCCTGCTTACTCGTTGGGGCGTCGGTTGGCGACGAAACCAGCCCGGCACCATCGGTGGTGAACGTCGCCGATGAACCTCCGGAGCCGCCACAGCACGCGCTGCCCAGTCCGCTCGCGTTATAAATGGTGGTTGGTGTCCCGAAGTCGGTGACACTCGTGGGAGTGAGTGACGTCGATGTTGTGGTGGTTTTCGGCGCTGTTGACGTTGTCGTTGGAGTCGTGGTCGATGTCGTGGTGGGCGTACCAGGCGCGGCGATCGTTTTGATGACGCTCGCGGCCGTGGCTATTTGCGCCGCCGGAAGTGGGAGATACCCGAGCGCGAGATCTTGTTGGCCAGCACCGATCGCGTAGTTCAACAGCTGTTGCAAATGCGCTGCTTTCACCGGATCTCCAACTTGCACTTGATTCGCATCGACGGTGAACACCGATGTGCGAACCATGGCGTAGTCGATCTTGGTGAGTGGATACGCCGCTGGCGCAGTGGAGGTCACGTCGGGAACCAATGCCCCGTCGACGAGGTGCAATGCTTGCACTCCGGCAAGGAGCCCTGCCTGGTCCGGCGCCACTGCTTTGCCTGCGCCGTTCACGAGGCTTGCCATCGGTAGTCCGAAGCGAACGGCGTTGCTTCGGGAGAGCAGACCTATGTAGCCCTGATTGCTTGACTGCGTTCCGTCGGGACGGGCTTGGTAGAAGAGTCGGCGGGCGGCGTCGATTTCGCCAGTATGAGGAACAAATCCCGAAGAATCCGAAGCTGCAATTTCGAAATTCTCGACCGGGTACACCTTGTTTTTGAAGTCGGGCATCACACGTACACCGTGGATGTCGGTACCTGCGAGCAACAGTTTGGAGTTCGGATCGTGATACATCCATTCGGTGGTGATGTGCGTGTCGGCGTTTGCTTCGGCGCGCAGCATCGGCTGCGATGCGCCGCCGGTGGGCCAGTTGTGGGTCGGATTCAATGCAAGGAACTCAGGATCTTGGAAGAAGCCAAGGAGTTGGGAGTCGGTCACCAGGCGGGTGACGAGGCGCGGCGACAGTGTCATGTCGGTGATTTGTTGGCCGGTAACCGCGTCGCTGATGTTGAAAGCGAATACAGCAGCGTTCAAGCTGATCGGCGCGTATTGAATCGAAGCCGGATTCGTGGCCGTGGCGAGCTCAGCTGGCGTTGCGCCAAGTGACGTGAACGCGAGGTCGGTCAGGCCGGCGAGCATGTTGGAGCGTGCATTGTTCGACGACGATTCGGTGAAGTCGATCGACAACGCTTTCGCCCCAGTGCATTGCGATGCGTCCCACTGGTAGGTCTGTTGAGCGACTGAGGCCTCGCCTCCGATTGTCGCGTCGAAGTTGATCGGAATCGGACATGTGGCGCTGGATTGTGCGAAGGTAATTGGAGCGACAACGGCGCCGGGAGGCAAACCGTTCGCTGGGATCGTGGTGTTGCTATCGAACGCGACGATCGAACACGGGGTTGTGCTGCTACAACTCAAATCGGAAAGCTCGGATGCATCTCGAACTTCAAAATTCGCGCTGCCCGAAAGGTCGAGTCCCGTGACGCCATTGCGGACCGTGTTCCCGCCCGCCGAACTGGGGAACGGGTCGGCGGTGTAACAGTCTGCGAGCGATTGCGGGTTCGCTTTGCACTGGTAGATCCACACAGCGTCGCTGCCGAATTGTGTCGCCGCTGCGAATCCTGTCCAGTTCACGGTGACTGCCTGCGTCACGAGCCCTGTTGAGGGGGTGACGGTCAAGGTCGGTCCGGTTGCCGCGTTCGCACCATTGGTGCCAGTGTCGCCCGGTTGTGGATTGAACGCGACGAAGGCCGTACACAATGCCGCGAGTACGCAATAGCGGCGCGTGAAACGGACGCGCGCAGAAGGAATCGTTTTCATCAGCACGAAGGAAACCACGCGCACCCTCGCGGTACGAGAGCCGACGTGAGTTGTTCATCTGTCATTCAACTCGAGGCAAGGTGTCGGTCATTCGCGTGGTGTGGAATGCCTCCGCGTGACGACTATTGCGATTTCCGACGTGTCGGTTCCCGACGAATCGCCGATCGCCATTCAGGTAACTCGCAACGGACGCGACCGCGTGTATCGCTCGACCGGATATGCGGCGGGTTGGGTCACTCTGGTGTTGATGGGGCTTATCGGCGGGTTCTTGTTGTACCGATCGTTCGACGCGTTCCGATACGAAGGATTGCGATTCTTCACGGAAACTCGCTGGTTACCGAATGCATCCGGTGGTGTGTTCGGTATCGCTGCGTTGCTACTTGGCACGGTGCTGATTGCTGCGGTTGCGTTGGTGTTGGCAGTGCCGATTGCCATTGGCACCGCGCTGTTTATCACCGAGTATGCGCCCCGACGATTGCGCAAAGTTCTGACGTCCGCGATCGACCTGTTGGCTGCTGTTCCCAGTCTGATTTACGGCATCTGGGGCGCATCGATTTTGCAAAGCAAGGTCGTTTACGTCAGTCGGTTCCTCTCAGATCACTTCGGTTGGTTCCCCCCATTTCATACGACGCCGTTTTCGGGTTCGGGGCATACGACCTTGGCCGACTTTTCGGCATCCGCGTTTCTTGCGGGAATTGTCGTGGCGTTGATGAGTTTGCCGATTTGCACTGCGGTGATCCGCGAAGTGTTCTCGCAGGCTCCACCCGGCGAAAAGGAAGGTGCGCTGGCGTTGGGTGCGACTCGTTGGGGCGTAATCCGTGATGTGGTGTTGCCGTTCGGAAAGGGCGGCATCATCGGCGGGTCGATGTTGGGACTTGGTCGTGCCCTTGGTGAGACGGTCGCAGTGGCGTTGATCATTTCCCGAACGACCAATGTGCACAACCTGTTGCAGTTGTTGAAGACGGGCGGCAACTCGATCGCCGCGACGATCGCGCGGAGCTGGTCAGAAGCGAGTGGTATCCAGACGAGCGCGCTGATGGCTGCGGGATTGGTGTTGTTCGGCGTCACGCTGGCCATCAACGCCGCTGCGTCCTTTGTTGTCGCGCGGTCGCGTTCCGGCGCTGCGACGGAAATCTGATCGCACATGACCACGATCGATTTGGCTAATCCCGATGTCGAAGAGGACCCGGATCCGTCCGATGCCGTAGCGCCGCTTGGCGAGGCACTGATTCGTATCCGGCGCTTGGATCCCGATTCCGTGATCACCTATTGCGGCGCGGCATTCTCCGCGCTCGCGTTGGCGTGGTTGATCTACGAACGGTTCGCGCCGTTCTCCGGAGGTCTTGGTTTTCTCGTTGTGGCTTGGACGGCATTTTGCATCATCGTGTATTCGCTGTGCCGTCAGCAGTGGGGCAAGATCGCGGCACGTGACCACTTGGTGAGACTCCTAGTTGCAAGCATGGCAATGCTGGCATTGATCCCACTCGGCTCGATTGTGTTCACGGTCGTGCAACGTGGTTACCACGGATTACAACCGTCGTTTCTGACGCACACGATGGCTGGCGCCGCAAGCCTCAGCAAGTTCTCGCAAGGCGGCGCATGGCATTCAATTGTCGGAAGTTTCGAGGTCGTGGGGATCGCGATGTTGATTTCGGTGCCGCTCGGCGTGATGACTGCTGTGTTCTTAAATGAGATCGGCGGCCGCTTGGCACGGCCTGTGCGAACGTTGACCGACGCGATGAGCGCGGTTCCTTCAGTGGTCGCCGGTCTCTTCATCTTCGCGGTGTTGATTCAGCCGCAGTATCTCAAAGCCACTGGATTCGCGGGAGCCCTTGCGATTTCGATCTTGATGGTTCCGACGGTCACCCGTACAGCCGAGGTCGTGTTGCGTTTAGTGCCGGGCGGCCTCCGCGAAGCATCGTTTGCGCTTGGCGGGAGCGAGTGGAACACGACCAAACAAGTTGTTTTGCCTACGGCGCGCACGGGTCTGGTGACAGCAGTTGTGCTCGGAGTCGCTCGGGTGGTCGGCGAGACCGCGCCTCTGATCATCACCATGATCGGTGCGCAACAATTCAATGGGAACCCGTTTCGTGGGCTGCAGGACGCTCTGCCGTTGTTTATCTGGAGCGACAAAGTCAATTCGACCGGACAAGGAGTCGTGGACACCTGGATGTGGAGCGGTGCATGCGTACTGCTTGCCATCGTGCTCGTGTTGTTTGTCGCGGCTCGTGTGTTGGGAAATCGTTCGGGCCTCGGAGCTGTTCCGCGCGTTCGACGTCAGCGTTAGGAGAACGCCGTATGACCATTCTCGAAGAGGTCTCGCTTGAGTCCGACTCCGCAAATGTCGCGAGTGCATTGACTGCCCGTTCAGTCTCAGCCTGGTTTGGGAACCACAAGGTGTTGGAGCGCGTGTCGCTTGAGATGCGACCAAATGAAGTGACCGCGCTCATCGGCCCTTCGGGTTGCGGCAAGTCGACGTTCTTGCGGACGTTGAACCGCATGCACGAGCTTGTTCCTGGGGCGTCACTTGCTGGTGAGATATTGCTCGATGACACCGACATCTATCGTGACCCGGTCGCAGTCACCGAGATTCGGCGTCGCATCGGCATGGTGTTCCAGAAACCAAATCCGTTTCCGGCAATGAGTGTCGCCGAAAATGTTGTCGCCGGCTTGAAACTTTGCGGGCACAAGGTCGATCGCTCGTCGCGCGACGACCTTGTACAACATTGTTTGAGCCGGGCGGGATTGTGGAACGAGGTGAAGAACCGCCTTCATGACAATGGCGGCGCGTTGTCTGGGGGGCAACAGCAACGTCTGTGCATTGCCCGATCGCTCGCGGTGCGGCCCGACGTGTTGTTGATGGACGAACCGTGTTCGGCCCTCGACCCCACCTCGACTCGCAGGATCGAAGAAACGATCGACGAACTCCGCGAGGAAGTCACGATCGTGATCGTTACCCACAACATGCAGCAGGCGCAGCGCGTGTCACAACGATGCGCGTTTTTCTTAGCTGGGGAAAACGAGCCGGGACACGTCGTTGAGGCGGGTCGAACCGAAGCCATGTTTACGAATCCGCAAGACCAGCGCACGCTCGACTACGTCCGAGGCCGATTCGGATGACCGGCGTACCACGATCGAGGGACTACCGACGATGATTCGTTCTCTTCATATCAGCCGAGTTCTTGTGGCGTGCGCCATCTCGGGTGGAGCGATTGGCGTTGTGGCGGTCGAGCCGGCGAGTGCCAGCGTGACGCTGAGCGGCGCTGGTTCAACCTGGAGTTCGATCGCCGTGAGCCAATGGCGAGCCGACGTGCACGGTAGTGGTCTCAACATCAACTATGACGCGTCTGGATCGACCGCAGGGAGAACCTTCTTTATCAACAAGCAGGTCGATTTCGCGGTCTCAGAGATCCCATTCTCAGCCGCGTACCGAGATAGCACCGGCACCGTCGTGACAAATGAAATAGCGCAAGTTCAGAGCTCAGGTCGGACCTATGCCTATATGCCGATCGTCGCAGGTGGCACTTCATTCATGTACCACCTCGATGTGGGGGGAAACCGCATCACGAGCCTGAATCTCAACGCCGACACGATCGCGAAGATGTTCACCGGCGTGATCACGTCGTGGAATGATCCAGCGATCAAGGCAACGAATCCCACGATTCCTTTGCCTGCGCTACCAGTGCGACCTGTCGTGCGAGGTGATGGTTCCGGGACTACCGCGCAATTCACCGCGTTCATGGCGAGCCAAACGCCCGCAGTATGGAA
Source organism: Acidimicrobiia bacterium (assembly GCA_038228615.1). Lineage (GTDB taxonomy): Bacteria > Actinomycetota > Acidimicrobiia > IMCC26256 > PALSA-610 > F1-120-MAGs023. The sequence goes on from JBBRPC010000002.1 coordinate 47,739, forward strand.
CGCGTTCTGTAGCAAACTCGGGTTGAGTACGCCATGTCCTTCGACGTCGCTCTACCCGATTGCGCAAGGTCAAGTAGCGCAAAACCTTTCGGATGGCGTTGCGAACTACGTCGCGGCTTCGTACAACAACGGTGCGATTACCTACGTTGAGTACGGCTACGCGAAGCAACGCAATTTTCCTGTTGCGTCTGTAGAAAATGCGGCTGGCAAATTCACGCAACCCACGGCCTACAACGTCACGGCAGGGCTCAAGGCCGCCACGTTGAACGCTGACAAGACCCAGAACCTTGGTGGCGTCTATACGAACGGTGATCCCTATACATATCCCGTATCGAGCGACTCGTACATGATCGTGCCCACAAGTACCGCGGCACCGTTCAGCGTTGCCAAAGGCGACGTACTGCGTCAGTTCATTGCGTATTTTATTTGCGCGGGCCAGCTGAAAGCTGAACAACTCGGCTACGCGCCGATGCCGCTCAATCTGCGCCAGGCAGCCTTCGATTCTGCCTCGAAGATTCCTGGGACCGCGCCCTTGCCGCCACTCGACAACGCCCACTGTCCTGGCAGTCAAAATAAGCCACCACCTCCACCGCCCACAACAGCGCCACCCACAACTGTCCCCGGTGGCGGTGGCGGTGGCGGCGGCGGTGGTGGCGGCGGCGGTGGCGGCGGTGGCGGCGGTGGCGGCGGAACAACAGTCGCAGGCCAGAGCTCGAACTCGCTCGGTGGCGGGTCGTCGGCCACGTATGCAACGACACCTGGTGGTCAGCAGATCGGAACAACGACGCCGGGTGCACCCGGAACCCGAACGGTGCGTGATCCGAAGACTGGAAAGCTTGTCACCCTCGCCACGGATGGCTCCGGTGTTGTGTTGGAGCCGATCGCCGCGGTCGAAACGGTGACGCCGCCCAACGACGACGGACCCGTGTCTCCGTACGTGATCGTGTTTACTGTCGGCGTATTGCTTGCGTTGGTGTTCGCGCCCCCGGTCGTTGCGTTCGCGTTGAGCAAGAAACGGGCAGCGCGCTCGTAAGGATCACCAAGAGTGAACACCACGCTGCGCTCATGCGAATGGGCGGTGAAGTGCTGGTGAAGACGCACGCTAGATAGTGCCAATTCGCATTCGATTTCCATACGGTAGGAACCATGAAATCATTCCAGAGAAAACTCGTATCGACGGTGTTAGTCGCGCTCTGCGCTGGCCCGTTACTCGGCGTATCAAGTGCGCACGCCGCGGGCCCGGCGAACAATCAATTCGCGAGCTCCGAGGTGCTGGCGAGCTCTGGTTCGATCACTCGCTCAAACACCGGTGCGACGGCGCAGGCCGGCGAACCGGCACCGATTACGGGAGATCCGTTCGCAACGATTTGGTTTTCGTGGACGGCACCGACGACCAAGACGGTCACCTTCGACACGATCGGATCGGATATCGACACGGTGTTGTCGGTCTACACCGGAACGTCGCTTGCGGTGTTGGTTGAAGTTGCAAGCAACGATGACGGATTTGGCTGCGATTCTACAAGCGCACTGCAATTTCAGGCGGTTGCAGGTACCACGTATCGGATACAGATCGGAACGACGGATCCAAGTGATCAGTCAGACAATCTGATGCTCACGTGGAACTGGGCTCGAGGTGCGGAGGCAGCAAACGACAATATTGCTCAGGCGACCGCGGAAACGGGCACCCAAACGATCCATGGAACGACGAACAATTCGACTCCCGAACTCGGTCAGAACATCAATGAGAACGAAGGCGAATCATCGGTCTGGTACAAGATCCCGGCAGCGCTACCCACCGAGGTCGATCTGACGTTGGCGACCTCGAACACGCCGAACATCTTCGGATTCCAACCGGCAGTGAGTGGCGAAGTTTGGTACGGAACCAACCCCGCGACGGCCAGTTTTTCAGCCACGATTGTTGCCGATAGTGCCGGAGCAATCAGCGCCCACATCGTCACTCCAGGAACCATCTGGATTCGTATCTTCAGTTCCTCGATATGCGAGCAAGGCAACTTCACACTCAACATGGACGCACGTACCGGCACTGTTGTCACGACGTCGTACGCGCCCAATGAGTTTCAGCTGCTGAGCGATATTTCAACCCGGTTGGGATGGACGCCCGAACAGCTGCAACATGATGCTGCACTGATCTGGCAGTTCATCTACGCCATTTCTGGTATCACCGTACCGACGCCGGTGCCAACGCCTGCTCCCGGTTCAGTCCCCGTGAGCTCTGTGTGGAGCGCATCGGAAATTAATCAGCTCACGTTGTTGAACAAGCAGTGGGTGCTCCCAAGCACCCATACCCAACGGGTAGCTGCGAACGTGCTGATGTTCATCGTCGGTTTGGGCGGCTAGCCCTGCGCTAGCCGGATGTCTCGGCGTATCGTGCGAGACGCTTGGCGGTATCGGTGATGAAACGCTTGAGAAACCATGCGAAGAAGCCACCTGTGAACGCCGGTCGTGCGCTGTCGAAGCCGGATTTCCACGTGATCGTGGTACCGGATGAGGTTGACGCGAGGAACACGTCGGCGCGGTAGTTGTTGACTGGCATTCCCGACAGCAATGTGTACGCGAAATGCTTGGGAGCGTCGGACACTACGACCTGTTCGCGGCTGAGAATCGGTGCATTCCCGAACACGCGGATCGCGCCGACGCCGTCGTCGCTGAGTTCGCCGAGATGTTCGAGTTTTGCCGTTCTGAATCGACCCCAGACGTTCCAGCTTCGAGTGTCGACCAGAATGTCCCAGACTCGTTCGATTGGTGCTGAGCTGTGTTCGACAACTTCCCATGCGCGCGCCATCTAGCTAGCGTAGGTGCATGCGCGCTGCCCTCCTTGAAGCTGTCAACACGCCGTTGAGGATTGTCGATGATGTCGATATCGCCGATCCCGGTGTTGGTGAGGTGTTGGTTCGCGTCGCGCATTGCGGTGTATGCCATTCCGACTATTCCAATGTGAACGGCACGTTCCCGATTCCGGGGCCCATCGTGTTGGGTCACGAAGCGGCGGGAATAGTTGAGACAGTGGGCGCAGGGGTGGTGGGACTCCGTCAGGGCGACCGTGTTGTGCTGTCACCGATCGCAGCATGTGGATCTTGTTACGGGTGCGTGCGCGGCGAGTTCGGTACATGCATCAACGCTTCCTCAATTTCTTCTGGAACCTTTGTGAACGGGTCGACTGGCTTGTCGCGTCGCGGGCAAACAGTCTTTCGTGGCTTGGCCGTCGGTGCGTTCGGTGAGTTTGCCTTGTTGGAAGCCTCCGGCGTGATCAAGGTCGCCGACGATGTACCGCTCGAGGTCGCGTGTGTGATCGGGTGTGCGGTCCAGACGGGTGTGGGTGCGGTGCTGAATGCTGCAAACGTCGAAGCGGGCGCGACGGTTCTTGTGATGGGCCTCGGTGGGGTCGGGATTTCCATAGTGCAAGGTGCCCGTATCGCTGGCGCGTCCCGCATTGTCGTGAGCGACCCCAACAGCGCCCGCCGCGACCTCGCGGCCCATTTCGGCGCGACTGACGCGATCGATCCTGGTAGCGAGGATGTAATGGCCCGTGCCATCGAGATCACCGCGGTTGGGGTCGACTACGCCTTCGACGCTGTTGGTTCGGCGGCGTTGATAGAAACCGGGATGTGGGCCACACGGGCAGGCGGCACCACCGTATTGGTCGGCGCCGCGCCGATCGATCAGATGGTCCAAGTTCCGGCGACGTTGTTCATGGCATCAGAACGAAAACTCATTGGCACGTTGTTAGGCGGATGCAACGGTCGCCGCGAAATTCCTCGTTTGCTCGACCTCTGGCGTGCCGGCCGTCTCGACCTGGAAAGCATGGTCACCGCACGGCGGCCTTTGGGAGAGATCAACGAAGCATTCGCCGATCTGCATGCTGGGATTGGCTTGCGCACCATCCTCGATCTGTAGGTAGGGAACGAGCTTCGGGTGTGCATGATTAAATCGTTTGGAACCGGCGGGGCTCGCGCGCGATCATGGCGACGCCGTACGAACGACGTGAAGGAGGTGTCACCGTGATTGGAATGAACTCGCAAAATTGCCCGCGTGTGACCCCCACGTCGCGCGGCCGTTCCTGACTCCTGCGCAAATTCGCGCGGTCAGTCGTTCCGTATTTCGAGGCGCCATCGCGCGCGTCGATCTCTTTCAGGAGACAATCATGTTCAACCATCCTTTGACCGTCGCGCTGTTGGCTCGTGAACACCAGCGGCGTCTGTTGATCCAGGCCTCCGACGCCCGCTTGCGGCGACACCTCCGCAACGGTCGGCGGGCGCCCTAAGGCAATACGAGAACCGAACACAGCGCCGCCAGCGTTGGGTCCGCCGACCGGGAGTCGGTGGCCCAATGCTGCGGCGTTCAGCTACGTTGCCGCGTATGACCAACGCGACGATTGTTCTCGACCACATCGCTATCGCCGCGGATTGCGCTTGGGACAACTTTGACAGATATCGGGGAGACCTCGGCGGTATCTGGAATGGTGGGATGAACAACCCAGGTTTTTATTGGGGACAGGTGCGATTCTCCAACGACATGGTTGTAGAGATGCTGCAACCTGCCGAAGTGCATCTCGACGATTTCTTGCGGCGATTTCTGGATCGCAGCGGAGATGGTCCTCACCACCTGACGTTCAAGGTCCCCGACATCGTTGCCGCGATGGATGCCGCGGCCGAGGCTGGCTTCCCCCCTGTGCGCAGCGACCTGTCGCAGGATTTCTGGAAAGAAGCGTTCTTACATCCCAAACAATGCCATGGCATCGTCGTGCAACTGGCACAGGCGAGTCGCCATCCATATGACGACGAAGTGATGCATCACTTGTTGCCGCCTGCACGTGCCGAGTCGGTTGCCTCGCTGGATTGCATTGTGCATCTCGTGGCAGATCTCGATGGTGCGATGCAGCTGTTTCGTGGGGTGCTGGGTGGCGAGGAAGTCGTGAGTGAACACGACGATCTTTCGGGGCGGCGCGCGGAGTTGGCGTGGCAAGGGCCAGGAAGATTGCGATTGGTCGAGCCCACATCGAGCGACGAAATTGCTTGGCTTGGCGATCGGCCGGGTCGAGTGCATCACCTCGCGTTTACAGTTGCGGATGCCGCGACGGTGCGCGGAGCTGTTCCCATCGGCGAAGGCGTCTACGAAATCGCGCCCGAAACCAACCATGGCGTGCGACTCCGGCTGCGCGAACGGCGATGAC
>JBBRPC010000003.1:0-46603 GCA_038228615.1 Acidimicrobiia bacterium
CGCGGATATCGCGATCGCATCGACCAATCACTTCAACTGCGCCAAGATTTTCCAGCACTTGTTCGACGCGAGATGCACCAGTAATAACGCTGGAAACATTGCGGTTCCTTGCACACCAGGCGAGTGCGAGTTGTGACAACGAACACTCGAGTTCATCGGCAATCGCTTTCAGAAGGCGGACTTTGTCGTTGCGTTCGGGGTCGGCCAGCATGCCCTTGAGCCATTCATAGCCAGCCAACGTCGCGCGCGAATCGTCGGGAACACCGTCGAGATACTTGCCGGTGAGGAGCCCGGAAGCGAGTGGGCTCCACGTGGTCAATCCAATGCCTTCATCTTCGTAGAGGCGTTTGTACTCTTGCTCGACGCGCTGTCGGTGAAACACGTTGTATTGCGGTTGTTCGACCACAGGTTTGCGCAAGTGGTGACGTTCCGCAATATCGCACGCGGCACGAATTTCGTCGGCCGACCATTCAGACGTTCCCCAATAGTGCGCTTTGCCCCCGCCGACGATGTCGCTCATCGCCCATACGGTCTCTTCGATCGGCGTCGACGGGTCGGGACGGTGGCAGTAGAGAAGATCCACGAAGTCGAGGTTCAGCCGATCCAATGACCCGTCGATCGCGTGCATGAGATATTTGCGATTCAGCGTGTTTTTCGTATTCACGCTTTCATCGATTCCCCAAAACAATTTCGTCGACACGACGTAGCTAAAGCGAGGCCACGCCAACTCCGCTATCGCTCGGCCCATGATGCGCTCGGACTCGCCCGCTGCGTACCCTTCAGCGTTGTCGAAGAAGTTCATCCCGCCCTCGTACGCCGCGCTCAAACAATCGCGGGCGCGCCCAGTGTCGAGCTGCGCTCCAAAACTCACCCAGGATCCGAACGACAAGACGCTGACATTGAGACCCGACCGACCAAGGCGGCGATATTCCATAGCAATGACTGTATATGGGCCAATCAGTCGTTCAGTCCGGTGAAGCGAACGAAGGCCCGCCTGTCTGCGGTGGCATCGCACAAGCGATCGGTAGTGCGGCCATTGGTGGTGCGACCTTCATTGCAGCGTTAGTGCTGATGAAGTTGGTCAACGCCACAGGCACGCTGCGGGTCAGCGAACAAGGCGAATTGGACGGCCTCGACTTGCACGAACATGGTGCAGGCGCATACCACTTCGAATTTGGAGGGTCATCGCTCACGATGTCGGGTTCTGTCTCTGGCGACCGAGCACCAGAACCTGTGGGTGCCGGCAGCAAGGAGACCGTGCTCCCGTAGCTCAACGAATACCTCTTTGTCACCTCTTTGGGCTCCGATCGCAGCTGCGGTCGGAGCCCAACTTGGTGGAGAACGCGACCGTCAGCGAGACTGACGTCATGACCTCAGCTCAGGGATATACGGCCCCAGGATTCGAAGCAGTTCGTGACGCGTTCGAGGCGAACTTCAACGACCACGGCGAAGTTGGCGCAGCGTTTAGCGCCTACCACCGCGGGAAGCCGGTCGTCGACCTCTGGGGCGGAGTCGCCGACCAGGCATCGGGCAAGCCCTGGAATGAAGACACCATGATTCTGGTGTTCTCCACAACCAAGGGCGCGACTGCCATGTGTGTGAACCAACTCGTGCAATCCGGCGCGATCGACGTCGAAGCACCCGTCGCCAGTTATTGGCCAGAGTTCGCGGCGAACGGCAAAGCCGACATCACCGTCGCGCAATTGATGTCGCACCAGGCCGGTTTGGCGTGGATCGATGGCACAATGTCACTCGATGACGCCCTTGCATGGGAACCCGTCGTCGACGCACTTGCGCAACAAGCGCCGCATTGGCCGCCTGGGACACAACACGGGTATCACGCGACAACCTACGGGTGGCTGGCTGGCGAACTCGTGCGCCGAGTTTCGAAGAAATCGGTTGGCACCTATTTGCGCGAGGCCATCGCGGGGCCGCTTGGCGCAAATTTCTTTATTGGCCTTCCCGAAGAATACGAACCCCAGGTTGCGTCACTGGTCTCGATGCTTCCCACAGGCACGAGGTTCGATACCGATCCTGCAGACGACGACTCCGTCCGTGCGATGTTGCGCCAATTCATGGGCCCCGACACGCCCCTCGGCAAAGCACTCACAGCGCCAGGCGGCGCATTTTCGGATGCTGAAGTGTTCAACCTTCCCAAGGTTCGGGCCGCCGAAATCCCGGCAGCCAATGGAGTCGCCGACGCTCGCGGCGTGGCCCGGCTGTATGCGGCGTGCGTGAGCGACGTTGATGGCATCAGGATTCTCGAACCGAAACAACTCGACGCTGCAATCACCCAGCGAACGACCGGTGGCAACACGATCTTGTTCAACATGGATATTCAATTTGGCATCGGCTTCATGCTCCGCTCGTCACTCATCCCCCTCGGCGGACCCCGTTCCTTTGGGCATTTTGGTATGGGCGGATCGATGGGTTGGGCCGACCCCGACGCTGAACTTTCGTTTGGTTACGTCATGAACAAGATGGACCTCGGCATGGCTGGTGATGCGCGAAGCACCAACCTGCTCAACGCCGTATACGAGAGTCTCTAAGCGTCACTACGGAACCGGAGCGTGAGGAGTCTCAGGAAACGGGACTCCTGTGACACCGTCGTCGCGCTGCACGCGCAGCGTATTGAGCGCCGTTGCAACGAGTTGATACTGACCAACGGTGAAGATCAGATCGAGGACCTGCTCTGTGGTGAGCACCGCGGCAAGCGCGGTATAGGTACTGTCGCTGAGTGTGCGGTAGTCGAAGAGTTCGTCGGCAGCCACGACGAGCGATCGATCCGCGTCCGACCAGTCGCTCGCCGACGGCCCAGTCGCTATGCGCGCAATTTCATCGTCGGTGAGGCCCACAGCACGACCGATGACCACGTGTTGACCCCATTCGTACTGGGAGCCACAACGCCAACCGGTTCGCAGTATCAAGATCTCACGGGTCCGGGGCTCGAGCGTCGATTTCGCCAGTACGTGCGCGCCGAATACCAACCAGCGGCGCAACAATTTCGGGTGATGTGCAAGCGTCGCGAAGATATTGAGCACCTGGTCGTTGCCGACGAACGCGCCACTCTCGAGCAGCACACGGGTGTCATCGCTCCAGTCGCTGGGATCGAGCGGTGCAAGTCGGGGCTGGTCCGCCACTACGCAGCGCTACTCGTCGAGCGCCGAGTCGCGCATCGGATAGCTGGAGAACACGTCGATGAACTTGGCCGGGTCGCCTTCCCAGGTATACGCCTCGACTTGTGCTGCACTTCGGCGACCTGTGAGCGCGCGCGTCAATTCGAAACGCGACGCACGCACCGTCGCGAGCACCTCACCGGAGCCAACAATTTGTTCTTCGCCGTCGGCAATCAAGCGTACCGACTCGCCCCGTTCAACGAGCCGCGTTCCCAGCCTGTTGGCGTAATTCGAATACGCGATCGCTGCTCCCGCGCCGTCACGATATTCGGTATTCCCGAAACCGCTCCGGGTGTCGAAATCGTGTGTGACGAGATCCGAAATCAAGGAACGCACCAGTTCCGGTGGCGCAGCCGATGCCATCGCCTCAGCCTGCGAGCCCGTTTCAGCCCATTCAGTCACGATGTCGTCGACCGTCATCCCAAGGCGCCCATCGATATGGGCCTGGGTCCAAGCGTCGGTACCCACGCCATCAAGGCGGCCGGCGGCGACATCTGCAGGGATACCAGCAACATGCGCGATTACCTCTCTCGCGCTCCAGTCGGGGCAGGCTGGGAGTTTGGTCGCAAGCTGCGTCGGCGACAGTCCCGCAACAAAGGCCGATAGGCCTTCACGATGTTCGCGATAAACAGCACCAAGATCATTTACGTCGGTCATGCAGTGAACCTACATGCCATCGGCGCAAAATGAAACAGACGGAACATCACAGCGAAACCGCCATCTCGAGCAGAGGGACCAGCCAATGCCACAAATTGAACACTGCGAACAATGTCGCTTCGATGTAAGTGCCTATACAAACCAAGACGTCGCGGGCACGCTGCGCACGATTCCAGTGTGGTGGCGATTGCTCACCGCGGGCCTCGCCGACGACGTACTGCGAATGCGTCCGAACCGCGCCACATGGTCGGCCGTCGAGTACGCCCAACACTCAGTCGATGTCACCACACTGATCACGGCGTTGCTTGAAGCCACGCTCGAAACCGATGGACTCGATTTCGGCCAAGAGCCCGTGCCAGAAGACGCAGGACCCACGCCATCGAGCGCGGCGATGGCACCGATCCTCGATCAGATGGAAGTCGCCACGACGAAATTGAACCAACACAATGAACGTGCCAATGCGACAACGCACACTTGTACCTTCACCGGCGAGTTCGGCAGCGTTGCATACGACGGGCCGTGGGTCATGCGACACGCTTGCCACGACGCGCTGCATCACCTACAGGATGTCGGCCGTGGTTTGCATGCACTTGGATACGGCGTCCCAACGCAACATGGCAGCGTCGCGCAAATCAATCGCAACGACGGCGGCGTCCCAAAGGTCGCGGTCGACCAGGCAACCGTTGCGTTCCGAGGAGTCGTAGGAGATCGTCAACGGTCGCGCCAACATCACGGACGACTCTGGCAAGCCATCTGTTTGTATTCATTCGAAGCGATCGAGCGGCTCCAAGCCGAAGGACACTCGATCGCCGCCGGTTCGGCCGGTGAGAATTTCACGCTGCAAGGACTCGATTGGCACTCGCTGCGGCCGAATACCCGCATCCATATTGGATCCGAAGTTGTGCTCGAACTGACGGTTCCCGCCTTGCCGTGCACCCACAACGCGCAGTGGTTTTCCGACCGGGATTTCAATCGGATGCACCACGTTGCACACCCGGGGGAGACGCGTTGGTATGCGAGCGTTGTCCAAGATGGAGCCGTCCGCACAGGAGACGTCGTCGTCGTTGAGCCTTGAATGCAAATGATGGGGAACCACGAATGAGCCAGGCGCCGCCGACCGAGGCACGCGAATCATTGTGCGACTAACCTTGAGGCGACAATGGACAAACCCCGCATTCCGTTGACCTGGTCCGATTGGGCGAGCGGCGACTGGCTCGGTGTCGCAAATCCAATGAATCCGCTCGGCAGGGTCGCACCTGCAGTTGCTGGTTCAATCGATACGTTCGCACGGGTCGTCGGGGCAACGTTGGGGGCTGCCGCCGAACGAGGTGGTCCAGCCGCACCACAGTTCCTCATTGAACAGATCCTCAGCACCGCACGGACGCGCCTCGTCGGTCGAGAGATTTCGCTCAAAGCAGGATCCGGTGAACTGCATCTCACGCTAGAAGATTTGCGGTTCTCGGCTTCCCCGCTCGGCCTGGCGCTCGGCCAATTCGGCACGATCACTACAGATGCGAGCAACGTCTCGTGGGACGGCGGACGACTCAATTCGCTCACGGTGAAGTTCAAGAACGTACATCTGCGTCCTGGTGCCCAACCCGCTCTCATTATCGCTCCGATCAAGTTCAGCGCCACGATTCGCCAAGACGTGCTGAACCAACTCATCGCGGGAGCGGCAGACAAAGTTTCGGTGGAACTACAACCAAACGGAATCGCAGTCGCCAGGCGTCCCGGGAGGGAATCTTGGGGCAGCGCGCAGGTAACGCCACGCATCGAAGACCAAAATGTACGACTCGTGGCGAAAGGTTTGACCGTAGGGACGCGATCCTTCACGACACAACGCGCAGGCATCCCGTCGGCGCTCATTGAAGTTCCACCGCTTCCCGGCGGCATGCGTATGACTGACATTGCGCTCGGCGACTCTTGTGTCAACATCGAGGCTGTCATCAACGAGTGGCGTGAGCCCGTAACGGCCCAGCAATTGTTGATGCTTTCCGACCTTGTGCGCAGCGACAACACGCAACTTGATTTCTCTCGCGCCAACAACGGAAGCGGACGACACCAATGATGCAGCGCAGCCTCGACGACGCGCTCGAGGAAATTGAGCTCAGCGAACCCGGCCGGAAAATTGCCGCGTTCTTCGACTTCGACGGGACGCTCATCTATGGATACAGCGCGCTCGTGTTTGCCCAGGATCGGATTCTTCGCCGCCAGGTTGGCGCAGCTGAGGCGCTTCGCACGCTTCGGCTGGGGATCGACTATGCCCGAGGCAGGGCTGGATACGACGAATTGATCAAACTCGCTGGGGCGACGTGGAAAGGCATGACGCCGAACGAGGTCGAAGAGCTCGGGCAGCGACTCTTCAAGGACTACATCTCGGATCGCGTCTATCCAGAGGCGAGAGCCCTCGTCGCCGCACACCAGCGCAAGGGCCACACCATTGCCATCACGACGTCGGCGACCTGGTTTCAGGTCGCGCCCATCGCGAAGGCGCTCGGCATCCCCGATGTCGTGTGTCAACATCTCGAAGTCGTCGACAACATCGTTACCGGCAACATGGCTGGTGCATCAATGTGGGGTCCTGGAAAGGCTGCCGCAGCGCGCCGCTTCTCAGACGAACACGATGTCAACTTCGACGGCAGCTTCTTCTATGCCGACGGAGACGAAGACACGGCGTTGATGTCGGAGATTGGTCATCCACGACCTACGAACCCTGGAAAGCATTTGGCTGCGGTTGCCGAGGAACGCGGCTGGCCGATCTTACGATTCGCATCGCGGGGCACCCCTTCGATCGACGTGATGGCACGCAATATCACGGGAGTCATTGCCGCCGCGCCGATCGCGACCACGGCGGCCGTACTTGGTCTTGTGCGCCGCAGCCGACGCGAGGCAACCAATATCGTGACCTCACTTGTTCCTGATGCAGTCTTCGGTCTCGCTGCGGTGGAACTCGTCGTCGACGGAGCAGAACATCTTGCGATGCATCAACCCGCAATTGTGGTTTGGAATCAACGCAGCAGGATCGACGCATTTGTGATCGCGAAACTCTTGCGACGCGACTGCAGGATCATCGTCGACCGCAACCTTGCGACCGATCCCGTCGTCGGCACCATCGGGCGGTTCCTCGACCTCACCTTTGCGCGGAATCACGCGGATCCCGACGCCAGCACGCGAGCAAATTTGTCCGCTTTGCTTGCCGAAGGCACATCGATCGCATTCGGATTGGGCACGAGAACCTTGCCGAACGACGGCGACGACGCTCGGCTGCGGAGTTCAATTCCTCGGCTAGCTGCTGGCGCTCACGTCACCATCGTCCCAGTCGTCATCCACGACAGTGAACGCCTCGTCACGCGCCGTCCGCCAATGGTCCGACCTGGTCGCATCCGCGTGTCGGTGCTCGAGCCTGTGGTCGTTGAGGGTTCAACCCGCTCCGACTTCGAAACCGTCGCGGCGCAGATCACCTCGACCATCGACGCAGCGGCTCAGGCGCGCTGACCCACCTCAGTGCGCACCAAATTGAGGAACTGTTCAATCGCGAACACCGTCGCGTGCGTCCGCGGCGACCAAAACACATCGAACGCATGTTGTGCGCCGGGGAGCTCGGCGTAGACCACCGGTTGAGGCGATTCTTTGCGCAACATGTCGACGAACGAACGGGCTTGTTCGACCGGCACTAGCGAATCATTCGCACCGTGAACGACAAGGAATGGAGGCGCGTCCGCGTGGATTCGGCTCATCGTTGATGCGACATCCCAAGCTTCACGGTCGGCATCAAATTTCGTTTTGAATACCTTCTCTTCGAGCATGCGCTGCATGTCTGGGCGACCAGTACCGTCTCGGTTCGTAAAGTCGTACACGCCATACATCGGTACGGCTGCTTGCACTGACGTATCGACCTCTTCAAAGCCGGGCTGGAAACGGGCGTCGTTCGCGCTCAACGCGGCAAGCGAACTCAAGTGGCCACCCGCCGAACCACCAGTAATCGCAATAAAGTTGGGATCACCACCGAAACGGCCGATATTCGCCTTCGTCCAGGCGATCGCACGTTTCACATCAACGATGTGATCGGGCCAGGTCGCTCGCGGGCTGAGCCGGTAGTTGATCGAGACACACACCCACCCGCGCTCTGTCAGATGCGACAGCAGTGGGATTCCTTGTTGTTCCTTGTTGCCGATCATCCACGCGCCACCGTGCACCTGGATGAGCACCGGGGCTCTCCCATCCACGCTCACATCAGCACGCTTCCACACGTCGAGACGGTTGCGTTTGCCGACTTCGCCGTAGGCAATATCGCTTTCAGCGCACAGCGATCTGCGCGACATCGGGAACGGTTGCACAAGGCGTGCCAGAGGAAACGGTTCTGGGGATGTTCGCAACGACGCTTCGATACGTTGTTCGAATCCGGCGCCGAGCTCTTGGGTAAATGCATCTCGAAAGATCGTGCCGGCTTGACGTGCATCACGATGGATCCGCACGAGCCGCATGGCCGTTGCCGTATTGAACACAATCGCTGCCCGACCCGGCCATGAACGTAAGGCGCCTCGCTGGATCGCACGGACCGAAGCGATGGTGTCGAGCGCGGCCGCGTGCAACGGAAGTTCGGAGGTGAGCCAGCCATTGAAGAACGACGGGACTGAGAGCAGGCCACCGCGAGCGAAGGGTGAGACTGCGTTCGCGGTTCGAAGGACCCGAAGCAAGCTTGAGGTCATTGCATGCGGGGGTCGTTCAGCCATACCCAAGCTAGGTTACCGGAACCGCAATGTCCGCAGCTCGTAGGGACGGAACGAAACGGTCGCAACCGTCGTCGCGATGCGCTCAAATTCCGTGACATCTTCGAGGAGTCCGACTACCGCGACGTCGTTGGCCGTGGGCACACCAATGACATCGACTTCAGGCTGGTCGCCGGGCGGCCCAACACGTTGACCGGTGCGTTCAAAGACGCGAACGATGAGGTCACCTGACTGGTCGTCGGCGCGTTTCACCGCGCTCACTTCGAGGGCATCGTGAGCAACCGTCACGAGCGGACCAGGAGCACGTTCGGCGCGTCCACACACCACGCGCAGCGGCTCATTCAGCGCCTCGGCCTCGCGCACGACAACCTCGCGATCGCCGCAATGAGGTAACAAACTGACGGTCGTATGATGCTGACCTCGATCGGCGCGCGGGTCGGGCCATTTGGGAGCGCGTTGCAATGTCACCCTGATCGCATCACCTTGGATCGCGTGGCCATAGCGACCCGTATCCAGCACCGCTACCCCGAAGTTCGGCTCGCTCACATCGACCCATCGATGAGCACAGACCTCGAATTTGGCCGCGTCCCAACTCGTATTCGCAAACCGAGGTCGCGAAACGGCACCAAATTGGATCCCACAATCGACGCGATCGCTTTGTACATCGAGCGGAAACGCTATCGAGAGGATCCGCTCGTCTTCGTGCCAATCGATATCCAACTCGATATCGAGGCGCGAAGAACCGGCGCGCATGACATACGTCTGGGTGAGCGCCGAATCGCCAAACGATCGTTGCACACGCACACGACCCACAAGCGGCCCCTGGTCTTGCACCAGGATCGCGTCGCAATCATCGATCACACTCGTAGAACGCCGGGACCAATGTTCGAGATCCCAGGCGTCGTATTCGTTGGGAAAGTCGAGCGCGATTTCAATGCGCGCTCCCATCTGGCCGTGCGTGAACAGTTCTCGGCCAGTCACTCGGTCGAGCATCGAGACGAGCTCACCACGGTCGTTCCATCTGATCTCAATAGCAGCGTTCCGCATCGCATTTCCGTCGATCACGACAGCATCGGTCACAGTTCCGGCCGATGCTGCGGCCAGCGCAAGTCCGGGAACGACAGCCCGGAATGCGGTGCGTCCATCGACAAGCAACTGTGTTGCACCAGTTCCACACGGCGCGACATCACTCACCACAATCTCGTCCCGTCGATGGGTCGAACTGTTCGACAGCGTTGGGGTCGGTGGCGCGAGCCGTTGAAGTGCTGCATCGATGAGCGCTTCAAGTTGCGGAACGAGCCTGGCATATACCTCGGCTGTGTCCTCGTAGACCCACGCGATCGAAGAGCCTGGAATGATGTCGTGGAACTGCTGCAGCAGCACCTCCTTCCAAATCGCATCAAACGTTGCATGTGGATAGTCGCCGGGTACATCTTGGGCGACAAACGACCACCACAGTTCGGCTTCGCGGAGCAGTCGTTCACAGGTTCGGTTGCCAACCTTCGTGTTCGACTGCGACGTGAGTGTTCCTCGGTGCATCTCGAAGTAGAGCTCCCCGTGCCACTCTGGAATCGGGAACTCCGCACCTTCGGCTTCGATCTTGGCAAAGAAGTCGTCTGGAGTTCCTAAGTGCAGTCGGGGCAATCCGTCGAGATCACGCGTGCGATGCGCGCGTTCCAACATTTCACGCGTCGGTCCTCCACCACCGTCGCCATATCCAAACGGCATCAGCGACCAGTTGCTCCAACCCTTGTCGGAAAAATTCGCCTGGGCGTATGCCAGCTCGACAGGATCAACCTCGGCGTTATAGGTATCGACCGGCGGAAAGTGGGTGAGCACGCTCGTGCCATCGATGCCAAACCATCGAAAGGTGTGGTGTGGCATCTTGTTTTGTTTGTTCCACGACAACTTCTGGGTGATGAAACGATCGCAGCCACCAGCCGAAAAGATCTGAGGCAACGAGGCCGGATATCCGAACACATCCGGTATCCACACCTCCTCACATCGCGCTCCAAAGCGCGACTCAAAGTACCGCTGGCCGTGAACCAGCTGACGGGCGATCGATTCACCGCTCGGAAGATTCATGTCGGCCTCGACCCACATACCACCCACCGGAATCCACTGACCAGCGTCGACCTTCGCGACGATGTCGGCAAACACGTTCGGATAGAGACGCTCCATCCAGTCGTACTGCGCAGCTTGAGAACAGACGAACTTGTATTCCGGATATTCGTTCATCAACTCGATGGCTGAAGAAAACGTCCGTGAACACTTGCGTACCGTTTCGCGCACGGGCCACAGCCACGCGGAGTCGATATGAGCGTGTCCGACCCCGACGATGTTGTGCGCGCTCGCTCGCGCGGGAACGGCAAGGGTCGGTGCCAACGTCAAGCGCGCTGCACCTGCCGACCCGACCACATCATCAAGATCAAGTTCGTCGAAGGCTCGTTCCAGCGCACGCAATATCTGGTGGCGGCGGGGATCTTCGAGCGACAACATCATCATCGTCTTTTCGAGCACCTCGATATCGAGGCACAACGCATGCACTTCGCGCCGATACACACACAGATCGGCACGACGAAGGCGGTAGATCGAAGCGTTCCCTGCGGTGCTCCTCGAGCCCATTGGAGTTGGCAACGTTCCACCAAAACCAGGATTCGAAGCCGCCTCGACCGTCATCGAGATCGTCGTTCCCGCCACCGCATCTCGCAACGGCACGGCACGCCGCATTGGATGAATGCTGCAGCGAGGTCCACCGGCCGCGACCCATACCGACCCTTCCGATTGGAACCCTGGGCTGTGCGGCGCGAAACCCAAATCGATGATGGCTTCGATTTCTTGACCGTCCCAGTCGGCCGGAATCGCGCCTTCCAGCTTGAACCACGTCGTTCCCCACGGCTTCCCCCAGCCTGCACCAATCGTGAACGGTACGTAGCTCGCGGCCATGGCTTCCTCGAAGCTGATTGGCTCCCCGGGAACCTCGAACGCGGCGACCGTCATCGGGACGGCCGGGCCGTGCACCGCGGGAACTATCCGTTGTTCGACTGCGCGCCGAATTCGCGCCTCTACGAGCGTCCGGTCATCATGCATTTCGACATCTTGGCCTACGGTTCTGCGGATGGTCGACACACGGCGTCCGAAATCTGCGATCGCGACCGTGCGTTGATCGCAGCGATGCACTGGTTGCCCACCCACGACGCAGTCGTACTCGGCCTCGTGTGCGGTTCGGTTGGTGTCCCGTTGCGTGTCGCCACGACAACACCGAGGTGGCTCGCTGCCAGCGGCGCGGTGCTGCGCGAGCTTGCTCTCGTACTCGGGCTGTACGCGATCTGGGGATATGCCGGACAGCTTGCGGCAACACAACCAACTGGTGCGGTCCGGCACGGACAATGGGTGTGGGACGCCGAACGCTGGCTGCACCTCCCCAATGAACACGCCATGCAGCAATGGCTGCTCCCACATGAACTGGCCGTCAAGACGCTCAACCTCTACTACGCGTTCGCGCACGCGCCGTCGCTGCTGATGTTCTTAGTTTGGTTGTACTTCCGTCACCGCGATCGATATCCGCTCTGGCGATCGACGTTGGCATTCCTCACGCTCAGCTGTCTGCTCGTGCAGTTGATCCCGGTCGCACCGCCTCGCCTCGTCCCCGATCTGCACATGATCGACACCGGCGTCCGCTATCGCCAGTCGGTGTACCCGCCCCTCGGCCACGCCGGTCCTGACCAATTTTCGGCCATGCCGTCGCTGCACATCGGCTGGGCAGCGCTCTTCACGATTGCCGCGATTGCCGTGAGCCGCAGTCGGTGGCGTTGGTGCATGCTCGGTCATCTGGCGATGACCTTCGCCGCCGTGACGCTCACCGCGAATCACTATTGGCTCGACGGAATCGTCGCGATCGGGCTCATCGCAACGAGCATGCTCCTCACGATCGGCCTCCAAAGACTCTCGCACCGCGTGACACAACTTCGGGGGAACAGGCATGGCATGCTTTCGCCATGGAGTTATACGACGTCATGCGCACCCTTGGGTCGGTTCGAGCGTTCGAAGATCGGCCAGTCCCACAACAGATCATTCGTCGCGTCTTCGACAACGCACGGTTCGCGGGGAGTGGGGGGAACCGCCAGGGTTGGCACGTGGTCGTGCTCGAATCTCCTGCCGTTCGAGCTGAGATCGCACGCCTGAGCGACATCGGGTTTCGCGAGTATTACGCGCAGGCCGCCGCGGGATTCGTTCCGTTCGCGCCAGGCGACGACGGTCGCTGGCACGGAACACCGATCGATTTGGTTGCAGCGCGAGCCAACGCCGTGGAGAACCCTTTCGCATCGGTGATACAACACGCCCCCGTGCTGCTGTTGGTGACGGTCGATCTCCGCACGCTTGCCGTCACGGATATCGACGCCGATCATCTCAGCATTGTCGGTGGAGCGTCCGTGTATCCCTTCGTCCACAACCTGCTGTTGGCAGCACGCAACGAAGGCCTCGCTGGCGTGTTGACGACGTTTGTGTGTCGAGCGGAGTCGGCCGTGCGCACACTCGTGCGACTCCCCGATTCTCATTCGGTCGCGGCGCTCATTCCGCTTGGTTTTCCAGTGCACCAGCCCACAAAGCTGCGACGCAAAGCGGTCGCCGAGATCGTGACGATCGACCATTTCGACGGGCCAGCGTTCACAGATCATCTCCCCACCGACGACCAATGAACGAACGCGTCAGCGTCAAGCGTCGATGTTGAACTGCCAGCGGGCAGTGCCGCTGATTTTCGCGAGAGCAACCGATTGCGGTTCCGTCGCTGGCTCGGCGTTTGCGCCATCGTTGAGTTTCACAGCAATCGTGATCGCAGCGCCAGTATTCACGCATGACTCCACAACCGCGAGCGGTTCGAGCGGATGCAACATTGCTGCAATGCCAGCGGTCTCACCTCGCGCAAGTTGTCCGATCCAACCAAACTGGTCGACGTCAAGCAACGCAGGAAACTCAGGGGTCAGTGTCAATATGACGCGCGATCCGTCAACCTGAACTTCACGTTCGAACCCAGGCGGAAACCCCGGGTGAATCGCGAGCAAGGGCGCGATCACGTCGACCCCACCGCCAGCGATATCGAGCGCCGCCGCAATGCGTTCGGATGCAACCCACGACGTCGCGACCCACTGTTCAAGATCGATCGCACGAGCCACGTCTGCGCCGAACCGGTCAGCGATCGTCGACTCCGAGGCGGCCGTGAGCAAATGCACTTGCATCTGAAATTCGTGCATGACCGCAACCAGAAGATCCGTCGACAAATCGGTGAGACGCAATGCCGGATTCAGATCACCTCGGTAGTCGGCAAGACCATCGTCGAGTCGCTCCGTGCCACACACAATTGCGACATTGCACAGTGGGAACTCCGCGACGCGCAGCGTGTGCGGAGCGACCGAAACTGGGTCGCGCCCTGGATCAATATCGATAGTCCAGTGGCAATGCGGGTGACGGTCGCTTGGCGTACGCGGAGGGCGATGCACCGGACGGATCTGGGCGCGAGGATTCGTCGCAAAGGCGGTCGCGTCGAACGTGGGATCCTCGATGTGATGACACATGCCCACGACGCGCGCCTCGCCGTGCGGCTCCACATCCAGCAGCGCACCACAATGATTCAACCAAAACTCGCCATGTTGCGCGTCGTGGACCTGATACGCGACATCCATGTATTGATGCACGAAGCCAACATCAAGTTGCAAGCCTTTGATCATCGCAGCAACATCGTCGCCGTCGATACCGAGCAAGGATCTGAGGCGTGCGGTGTAGTTCGGACTTGCTCCCATCCACTCGTCGATAGCGATGTTGTCGACATCATCGAACGATTGACTGTGCAAGAACACTTGCGGCATGAGCGCACGGTCGATGAGATGTCCGGTCATCATGTATTCGTATGCGAGCGGAAGCAGCTCAATTCGGCTGAGCTGTTCCAGCAGCGGCGCTGTCGGGGGTGTCATGCCTGCACTCTGACCCGCGTCGTCCGTCGTTCACAAATAGAAGCTGTCCATGCGCAGAATCGACATGCCAGATCGGGCGCAATTTAGTAGGATGCAGACCGTGGCAGGCTGAGTGCTCTTCCAATACGAGCAATACGAGCAATACGAGAATACGAGCAATACGAGCACCGTTCGTATGAGTCTCCACCGGCGTGCGATCACCGGCGTCGACCTGGGAAGGCAATCATCGTGGCATCAGCTGGCGTGACATTGGTGGGGCGTTCGATTACCAAGAACTTCGGTCCGCATCGCGTGCTCAGCGACATTTCGATCCTGCTTGCACCTGGTCGCAAAGTGGGGATCGTCGCGCCGAACGGCACGGGAAAGAGCACCCTCCTCAAGGTCCTCGCGGGCATCGAGCCAGCCGACTCTGGCACCGTCACGCTCGCGCCGCCCACCGCGACGGTGGGCTACCTCCCGCAAGAACCGACACGCGATGACGCCGAGAGCCTCATGGCGTTTCTGGCGCGGCGGTCGGGGGTCACGCAGGCGACGGCCGATTTCGAAAGGGCCGCTGCCGCATTGGCGGTAGGCGCGACGGGTTCCGACGACACATACTCAGAAGCGCTCGATCGTTTTCTTGCGCTCGGAGCGGCCGAGTTCGACGCGCGAGCTGCTGAGGTCTGCGCCGAGGTCGGCTTGCCGTCACGATTGTTCGAAGTACCGATGACTGCGCTGTCGGGTGGCCAAGCGGCGAGGGCTTCGCTCGCAAGCATCATGTTGGCGCGCTTTGACGTGTTCTTGCTTGACGAACCAACGAATGATCTCGACTTCGCAGGCCTCGAAATGCTGGAACATTTTGTGCAGTATCTCCCCGTTGGGCTGGCAGTGGTCTCGCACGATCGCGCGTTCCTCGAACGCACAATCAATGCCGTCGTCGAGATCGACAATCATGCTCGGACCGCACAGGAATTCGGCGGAGGATGGGTCGCGTTTCTTGAGGAACGCCAGACTGCCCGCCGTCATGCGCAAGAAGCTTTCGCGAACTACACCGAACAACGCGACACGCTGCTGAGTCGGTCGCAACGCGAACGCCAGTGGGCAACCGCAGGAGTCAACAAGGTCAAAAAGAGTGGCGAAACCGACAAATACATCCGCCACTTCAACACCGCGTCGAGTGAACACCTCGCGGGCAAAGCGAAACGCACCGAGCAGATGATTGAACGCCTGGACGTTGTCGACAAACCATGGGAAGGCTGGGACCTACGCTTCGAAATCGCGGCAGCACCGCGCGCTGGCGCGGTGACGGCGCGCCTCGATGCCGCGTGCGTGACGCGCGGCGGCTTCACCCTTGGCCCAATCACGCTATTGATCGGCAGCGGAGAGCGCGTGGCGATTGTGGGTGCAAACGGGAGCGGTAAGTCGACGCTCCTCGCCGCGCTCCTCAACACACTCCCGCTCGACTCCGGAACGCGGAGTCTTGGCCCCGGTGTTGTACTCGGAACGCTCGGGCAATCACGTGATCGGTTTGGCGATGCCGCACTGCTCGATGCATTCATCGGAGAGACTGACCTCATCATCAATGAAGCGCGCGCGTTGCTCGCCAAGTTCTCGCTCACGACCGAACACGTCACCCGCAGCGCGCGTTCGCTGTCGCCGGGCGAACGTACGCGTGCCGAACTCGCATTGTTCATGGCTCACGGCGTGAATTGCATCGTGCTCGACGAACCAACCAACCATCTCGACCTCACGGCGATCGAACAACTCGAAATCGCGATGGAATCCTTCGCGGGCACATTGATCGTGGTGAGCCACGACCGCCGACTCCTCGATTCACTCTCGCTTACCCGGCGCATCGAACTTGACGAAGGCAAGGTCGTAGCCGACATACCGATGTAAAGCGGTGCTTGCACATTGGTCGCACGACTCTGCTTGCTCCAATTTCCAGCGTTAGTCGCGAAATACTGCCGGGCGTTGTTCTTTGCGAGCGACGATCGCCTCTTGGAAATTTTGGGTCGTGAGCCGTACGTAGAGCTGCGCTGTGCCTTCGTGGTCCATATGCGACCGCAAACTGCCGGCGTCAAGACTCGACCACAACATCCGTTTGGTCAGCTCGACGCCGATTCGGCTGTAGCCAACGATGCGTTCGGCGATCGTGTAGCACGCATCGAGCAAGGACCCCTCTTCGGCAACGGTCGACACCAAGCCGATGCGATCCGCTTCGTCGGCCAAGACATCACGACCTGTCAACATGATGTCGAACGCACGCGAAGCACCGATCGCGCGGGGCAACAGGTAGCTGATCCCGAGTTCTGATGCGGTCAGACCATTGTTGATTCCCGCGGCGCGAAAGTACGCCGCCGGAGACGCAACGCGAATGTCAGCGGTCATCGCTAGGCAAAACCCGCCGCCGATCGCTGCTCCATTGATCGCTGCGATCACCGGCTGATGCAGCTTCGAGATTGCGACGATCACGTCGTCGAGAAGCTCCATCGCCCTGTGGGCGATCGTCGTTGGAGTGAGACCAGCAATATTGGGGACGATCCCAGAATCCTCGAGATCAGCTCCAGAGCAGAACCCATGGCCTGCGCCGGTGATCACAACCACCCGGGTGTCGTTGTCGCGACCGACGGCTTCCAGCGTCTCCCGCAATGGAATCATGACGTCGAATGCCATCGCATTCATGCGGTCGGGTCGATTCAACGTGATCAACGTGACGTGCGGTCGGGGTTTTGTGACGAGGATGAACGACATGTCATGCAGTCTGTACGCTGGTGCCACATGAGCGCCAACAGTCGTGACCGCCAGCTCGCGCGCGTCCGCAGAGAATGCCTGAGCTTCCCCGAAGTGACCGAACGGTTGAGCCATGGCGCACCGTCGTTTTTCGTGCGCGACAAAAAGACGATCGCGATGTTTGTCGATGATCACCACGGAGATGGGATCCTCGGAATCTGGTGCGCCGCTTCACCCGGAGCACAGGCCGCGTCTATCGAGTCAGATCCGCAACGCTTCTTCTTCCCCCCATACGTAGGTGGGCGGGGTTGGATAGGCGTGCGACTCGACCGCAAGGTCGAGGACGGTGAGCTCGGTGCCCTTCTCGAGGACGCGTATCGGTGCGTCGCTCCAAAAAAGCTCGTCGCCGAACTCGACGGTCAATGAACCGTCGCCGCTGTGCGATCTTGAGTTAACCGACTTTTTTGCAGGTTGCTTTGTCGGTGTGCGCGAATCGTCCACCCGATTCGGCTTGATCAAGCCACGTCGTCTGGTCGTAGGTATACGTGGAGCCGTCTCCGGTCACGGTGCACTCGTAGTCGGTGACCTTCGCAGCACCGTTGAGATACGGATTGGACAAGATGCCGTAGTCGAGCTTGCCCAACTCCGCGGTGAGCTTGAACGTGGTATCGCTGGCCGTCGCGGACCCGCCACCGAATACGACCGAACCACGCGGCACCATGAAACAGCGCATGACCTGACCCGCCGCTGCATCCCACAACCAGTAGCCGATTTCAGTATGGAACGGGTTTTCTTCATCGTCGCGCCACATCGCTGCCCGATAGTCGAGTCCCATCAGCGCCTGCTTGCCGTTGTCGACAGGGCCGAACGGCTTGAACGAGGCCTTTTCCCGGTAGGGCGTCTCCCAGATCGTGCCGCGACTGTGTGAATATGCGACGTCGATTCCTTCGCCTTCCCAATCACCAATAAGTCCGGCAAGGGGACCAAATTCAACGTTGCTCATGCTGCAAATCCTTGTGGTGAGGCGCAAACCGCGACTAGTGGCGAAAAGAAGCATCGTAGCGACTGATCAACGCGCGAGTATCCGAACATGGCAGATACCTATACCCACGGGCACCACGAGTCGGTACTGCGGAGTCACACGTGGCGGACCGTTGAGAATTCTGCCGCCTATCTGGCGGACGAACTCACTCCGGGTCGCAGCGTGCTCGATGTTGGGTGTGGCCCGGCGACTATCACCGCCGATATCGCCACTCGAGTGATGCCAGGAACGGTCGTTGGCATCGATGCGGCTGCCGAAGTCATCGACATCGCCCGCCTGAACGCAGCCGCGAACCACAACGCAACGTTCTCAGTGGGCGATGTGTACGCGCTCGACTTCCCAGACGCAAGCTTCGATGTCGTACACGCACATCAGGTGCTGCAACATTTGACCGACCCTGTCGCTGCGCTGCGCGAGATGCGCCGCGTCGTTGTGGCGGGTGGTGTTGTTGGCGCTCGCGACGGCGACTACAGCATTTTTGCCTGGGCGCCCGACGACGAGCGTCTCACCCGTTGGCTATCGCTGTATCGATCCGTCGCACGTCACAACCGGGCCGAACCCGACGCAGGTCGATATTTGTTTGGCTGGGCACACGCAGCAGGCTTCACCGACGTCGTATATACAACCTCCAATTGGACCTTCGCCGACGACGAATCGCGCACCTGGTGGGGCGGGCTGTGGGCCGACCGGATGGAACAGTCGGCAACTGCCCGACAGGCTGTCGAGTATGGGCTCGCGACCTCAGCTGAACTCGCGAGCATCGCCACAGCATTTCGCGAATGGGCAGCGAACCCTGACGGAATCTTCATCACCGTCCACGGAGAAATTCTCGCCCATCGGTGACGAGCAGGTCGCTCTTCAGGCGGATGTCAGTACCTTCGCCGCCGATCCCATGAGGTCGAGAAAGTTGTCGCAATAGAACTTCTGTCGAACGGTCTCGCTCGCGTCGCCGAGCGAAGCCTCGAATCGCTCGATCGGCCTGCGCCCACCCTCGACATGCGGGTAGTCGCTCGAAAACAGGCACACGTCGGGACCAGATTGCTCGATGATCCAACCCACATCCTCTGTCGGATACGGCGTGAAGCGCATCTGACGCTGGACGTATTCGGTCGGACGGAGTTGCAACGCTCGTACTCGTTCTTCATGACGTTGAAACGCGTCAAACGCTGACTCCATCTGGCGGGTCCAACTCGGCACCCAAATCGCGCCCTGTTCGATGACACCGATACGCAACGCAGGAAAGCGGTCGAAAACTCCGTCAAAGACCATCGTTGCGAGCGTCTGCGCCGGCGGTCCTGGAATTCCCATGTAGTCGACAGAACGGAAGTTTTCCTCGCCACCATGAAAGTCGGGAGGGATCGGCAGACCGTTCTTAAAATAGTTGCCGTCGATGAGATCGCCAGTACCGCCGACATGGAAGAGCACGGGAATGCCAGCATCTTGCGCTGTCGCCCACACTGGATCAAGGCTGCGATGGCTCGGCGAGTGCGTAGGAGGGCAACCAGAAGCCACGAGCAACGCGGCCGCGCCCTGCCCGATCGCTTCGTTCGCCATGGAATGCGCCAATTCGAAATCGACCAACGGCACATAACACGTCGGTAGCAACCGCGGATCGCCAGCGCAGAACTCGATCATTCCACGATTGTGCGCACGCGCGACCCCGTAGGCGAGTTCAATATCGCCGGCATGTTCCCAATTCCGCAGGCGCCGATTGTGGAATGTGTTGAACATCAGTTGGCTCGAAAACCCCAATAAGTCCAGGGCTCGAGAGCGATCTTCAGGAAGAAACGAACCGGTTGCCGCAAAATTCTTGCGAGCCATGATGTCGGCAGCTTCGGTGGAGCGGTATGCATCCGATCGATGCTTCGCTGCGAGCCGAGCGAACGCTGCGTCAAGATCACGCAACTGTTCAGTTGGGTCGCCCGTTTGGCGGAGTTCGTTGCCGCCCTCCAGCGAGAGTGTGGGAATACGGTCGCGCAAATGCGGATCCGCATGGTCGCGCAGCCACGACGGCGTCTCCATGATGTGCGCATCGGCGTCGTGCACGATGCGACCTTCGCTGTAAGGCATGTTGTCGACCTCCGTTGCGTTTGTGTTCTCGGTTCGGAACTCACCGCATTCTTCACCAGCATTCTTCACTGGCATTCTTCACGCAAATGCAACTCGACAGTTGGCTCGATTGCTTCGCTCAGGCCTCGGGGCCCCGTTCACGCACTCGGCGCACGGCCTCAGCCGCTGAGACAAGTTCCGCCAACCAGTCGTGTTGATGCCGTCCTACCAATGCAACACACCACGACAGCGCCTCACTACGGCTTCTGGCAATTCCACCAGTAATCAACGCGTCAAGCACGACACGCTCATCAAGGCGCAATCTGGTCATCACCGGCACGTTGAGATGTGTAAACAACAGCGTGTCGTCGCCGGAGGTCACGCCCCAGGACACCTTGCGCTGGAATCTGGACTCAGCCTCTGCGGCGAGTTGCATCCGCTGCAACCGAGTTGCTTCCCGAAAGGCTCCAGGATCGCTTCCAGGCGCAAGCGAACCCACCGCAACGATTTCGTCCCGGTCGGCACGAACGACCAACGGAGCGGTGAACCACTCAGCTGGAACGACCTGGCGAAACCACTCCTCAATAAGGTCTGCCCTCACGGGAATACTTCCTTACTCGTGATGTTGTAATGGCGTAATCATATCCTCCGGAGGAGTCAACATGCCCGCAACACCGCTTCCCGATACCCCGATTGCTCACCAGCAGGTGTTTCTCCCCTTGCTCCCCGCCAATCACGGCGTGGTGTTCCCCGGCATGGTTGTCACCGTGTCGTTCGACTCGCCAGAGGCCCAGAGTGCCCTCGCCGCGGCTGAGGCCGGCAACCAGGAGCTGATCGTGGTCCCCCGTCACGACGGCGTATTCGCGAAGGTGGGAACCATCGCGCGTGTCGAGCAAGTGGGCAATCTCCCAGATGGAAGCCGCGCCGCCATCGTGCGGGGAATCGCCAGAGCTGTCATCGGCCAGGGTGCGCCTTCCGAATCGGGAACCCTCACCGTCCTTGTCACCGCGCTGGATGAGATCGGAGACGAGTTCGACGCCGACCAAGTAGCCCATGTGAACATCGAAACTGCGGCTAGGGCGTATCGAGCGGTGGCAGAACGTTTGCTTGACGCCGTGGGTGGGCGAGCTGTCAAGGGCGTCCTCGCAGAAGCCGAGGCAACCGGGCCAGGCGCACTCGCCGACACAATCGCATGGTGGCCTGCGCTGGAACACGTGCAGCGCATCCAGCTTCTCGAAACGACCGATGTGCTCGCTCGGCTCGAGCTCGCGTTGACATGGGCGCGCACGGCGCTCGTCGAAGTGGAGATCGACCAGTCAATCAACACCGAGGTCAACGAACACTTCGAACAAGCGCAACGCGAGGCCATCTTGCGAAAGCGTCGCGACGCAATCACCAACGAACTCGGCGAATCATCAACCGACCACACCTACCGTGAGCGCCTCGAAGCGCTCGGCGACACGGTGAACGAGGCAACCCGCATCTCAGTCACCAAAGAGATCGATCGCCTCGATCGCGTCGGCGAACAATCGATGGAATCCGGATGGATTCGCGCGTGGCTCGACACGGTCTTTGAAATTCCATTCTCCGACCGCAGCGACGACAACCTCGACCTCGTGCACGCGCGTTCGATACTCGACGCCGATCACACGGGTCTCGACGACGTGAAAGACCGAATCATTGAGTTCCTCGCGGTTCGAAAACTCCGCGCCGACCGGGGTATCGACACTGCACTCTTCCGTCGAGCGGGAACAATCCTGGTACTAGCCGGTCCTCCTGGCGTCGGCAAGACCTCGTTGGGCGAGTCAGTGGCCCGAGCCCTCGGACGTACATTCGTCCGCACCGCACTCGGCGGGATCCACGACGAAGCCGAGATTCGCGGGCATC
This sequence comes from Acidimicrobiia bacterium, assembly GCA_038228615.1. Taxonomy (GTDB): domain Bacteria; phylum Actinomycetota; class Acidimicrobiia; order IMCC26256; family PALSA-610; genus F1-120-MAGs023. Next base: position 22,223 of record JBBRPC010000003.1, read on the forward strand.
GTCGAACCTACGTCGGAGCACGGCCCGGTCGCATCGTGCGCGCCTTGATCGACGCGAAAACGATGAATCCTGTCGTACTCCTTGACGAGATCGACAAGCTCGGCAACGACTTCCGAGGCGACCCCACAGCCGCCCTGCTCGAGGTGCTCGACCCAGCGCAGAATCACACGTTCCGCGATCACTACCTTGAGCTCGAACTTGACCTCTCCGAGGTGGTGTTCATCGCGACCGCGAACGCGTTGGAACGGATTCCCGCGCCGCTCCTCGATCGCATGGAAGTCATCACGATCAGCGGATATAGCGAAGACGAAAAGCTCGCGATTGCCACAGACCATCTCGTGCCGCGAGTACTCGAACGCAATGCAGTCGCGGAATCCGAAGTCGTGCTCAGCGAAGATCTGCTCCGCGCAATCATCACCGGCTACACGCGTGAGGCAGGCGTCCGCCGCCTCGAACAACGGCTCGACCGCCTCGTTCGCAAGGCAGCAACTCGGCTCGCACAGGACACAGATGCCGCGCCAATCAACATCGCGATCGACGAGCTCCACGACGTACTCGGGCGGCCGATCATCGATGAACTCCCGGCCGAACGCGTGGCATCACCCGGGATCGCGACCGGGTTAGCAGTCAGCGGCGCCGGCGGCGACGTGTTGTTCGTCGAAGCCGCTGTCATGGATGGCAAGGCTGGCTTGACGCTGACAGGCCAATTGGGCGACGTCATGCGTGAGTCTGGTGAGATCGCGCTGAGCTATCTCCGATCTCATGCTGATGCGCTTTCGATCGAACGTAAGGAGTTGCGCAGGCGATTCCATGTGCACTTCCCGGCCGGCGCGACACCGAAAGACGGACCATCGGCTGGAGTGACGATGACGACTGCACTTGTGAGCTTGCTCACCAACCGTACGGTCCGAAGCGATGTCGCCATGACAGGCGAGGTCACGCTCCAAGGTCGAGTGTTGCCAATCGGCGGCGTGAAAGAAAAGGTATTGGCTGCACATCGTGCTGGCGTTCGCCACGTCATTCTTCCGGAAGGCAACCGTCTCGATGCGAACGACATCCCCGAGGATGTGCGCAGCCTCGTGGAGTTACATTTCGCCACGACGGTCGAAGACGTCTTTGCTATCGCCTTTGCGTCACACGGGCGTACACCGGAGGAACGGCGAAGCGCCGAAGGTTGATCAGATGAGAATTGGTTCGTCGGGCGCTCGCACGCCGAGCACCGCGAGTGCCCGACCCATGCCAAGCCACATGGCACAACATATCGTCAGATCGGCGATCTCATCATCGGCAAACGACGACCGGATTCGAACCCAGAACGCGTCGTCGACGGCGAGATGGTCGAGCGCAAACCGCTGTGCGAATTCGGCCGCGAGCCGTTCGCGCGGCGTCAACAACTCACTGGTGCGCCAATTCGCAACTTCGTTGTAGAACGGGTCGTCGATGGCGTGCGTACTGCCATCTTTGGCCCGCGACCCCTGGCATACGGCACAGTCGTTGATAAGCGCGATCGTCCAGCGCGCAGCTTCACGTTCACGAAGCGGCAGCTGAGTATTGGTGTACACCGCTTCCGAGAATGTCCCCATGCCCACGGCCATCGGAACACGCGACAACATCCAATCGACGTGTTCGCCCATTCCTGATTCTGCGAATTCAATGCGCGCCATTCCCCAACCGTAGCCACAACGGCGATCACCCCCAATTCCGGTTGGTGGCGATTCGGTAGTCTCGTGCGATGCAGCACGTTCGACTCGGCAACAGCGGCCTCAAAGTTTAACGATTGTGCCTCGGCACGATGACGTTCGGACTTCAAGTGGATGAAGCAGTGTCGCGCTCCATCCTTGATCGTGCCAGCGAAGGTGGGGTCACTTTTATCGACACAGCCGACGCCTACCCACTCGGCGGTGACCTTTCGACTGCCGGCCGTACCGAAGAGATTGTTGGAAGCTGGCTCGCTGGCAAACGCGACGACTTCGTGGTGGCGACGAAGTGTTTCGCGCCCGTCGGCCCGAACCCATGGGATGCAGGGAACAGTCGTCGTCACATCATGGATTCGATCGACGCATCGCTGCGACGCCTGCAGACCGATTTCGTCGATCTCTACCAACTCCATTTCGACGACGCGTTTACTCCTCTCGATGAAACGCTGCAAGCACTCGACGACGTCGTTCGAAGCGGCAAAGTGCGGTACGTCGGGTGTTCGAACTTCCTCGCCTACCGCCTTGCCAAAGCGTTGGGTCGCAGCGATGTTCGCAATGTTGTGCGGTTCGTTTCTGTCCAGCCCAGATACAACCTGTTGTTCCGAGAATTCGAGCGCGAGTTGTTCCCGCTGTGTGTAGAAGAAGGCATCGGCGTGATTCCGTATAACCCGATCGCCGGCGGCATGCTCTCAGGAAAACACGATCGAACCAAAGCGCCAGACGAAGGAACGCGCTTCGCTCTCGGCAACGCTGCGAAGGTGTATCAAGACAGGTATTGGCACGACAACGTCTTCGACACCGTCGACGCGTTGGCGAAACTCGCAGTCGAGGCAGGCGTCGCACTCCCCACACTCGCAGTCGCTTGGGTACTGCGCAATCCGGCCATTACGTCGCCCATCATCGGGGCGAGTCGTCCAGACCAGCTTGATTCCACACTCGCCGCACTTGAGTACACGATCGACGACGATCTCGCGGCTCGCCTCGACGAAGTGAGCGCTGGGTACCGGCGAGGCGACGCTGCTCGCTAGCGACGACGAATCCGCCCCATTGGGGAGAAAATCTGTTGACCAGACAGGTTCTGACGTCCAGACTGGTGAGCCCGGCGAATAGGCCGGGGCCAAGAAGTGCCGGCCAGCAAGTGCTGGCCAAGAAGCGCTGGCCAAGAAGTGCGGAGGTGGGTACGGCAGTGAATACTGGAACAGGGATCGATCTCCAGATCAGCACGGGTCCCACTCGCGCGCGCATTGCCTTCGTCTTGCCAGGAGGCGGCAGTCTTGGCGCGGTACAGGTTGGCATGCTCGAAGCGCTCTTCGCCGGCGGGATACGCCCTGATGTCATCGTCGGAACTTCCGTCGGCAGTTTCAATGGTTCGTTCATCGCAGCTGATCCAGAACACGGCCACAACATCTTGCGCGACGTGTGGCTTGGCATGGAACGGCGCGACATCTTGGCGCTCAGGCCACGCGCGATCGCACTTGGATTGTTCGGTCGGCACGACTTCATCTGCCACAACGATCGGCTCGTGCATTTCTTACATCGCCACGCGCCACTCGCGCGCCTCCAAGACGCCAAAGTGCCCATCGTGATGACGGCATCCGACCTCGAAACCGGACAGCCTGTTGCGATGCGCGACGGCCCGGCCATCTCAGCACTGCTCGCGACTTCCGCGCTTCCCGGCGTGCTACCGCCGGTGTGGAGAAACGGTCGCTTGCTCGTCGACGGCGGCATGACGGCGGCGTGGCCAGTACAGCTCGCGATTGAGGCTGGTGCAGACCGCGTATACGTTCTCGAAACCGCGAACTGCACGACGATGCAACGGCGTCGCGGCGCGCTCGCGATGTTTGAACGCGGTGTCGACATGATCACCGACCACGCCGTCGCGTTGGAACGACGCTCGGTATTCGCAGCGAATGCCGGCCGCGTGTTCGAGATCCCGGCCCCACCGAGCCGCACGTCGATCCTCGATCTCTCGGCGACGGCTGAACTCATAGAAGCTGCGCGAACCACGACGCGGCGTTGGCTGCGCGACCATCAGCCGATCAGCACCATCGATCTCACGACTTCCAAGCGAGCCCACCAGCCAGCGATATAGCCAGCAGTCGCCCACATCGTGCAACTAGGGTCGCCGAGTGCCTGTCGCGCCGTTGGACGCCAGGACACGACGCTCAGTTATTGCACTGCTCGCAAGCATTCTCTGCGCGTCGGCTGCGGGCATGGCTGGGTTCGTGGCGCTGGGCAAGCAAGTATTCGATATCTCCGGACGCGAACTCGACCTCGGGTGGCTAGGCCTTGCCGAATTCGCACCAGCTGCCGTGCTCGTGTTGGTGACAGGAACGGTTGCGGATCGGTTCGACCGTCGCCACGTCGCGGCGGTCGCGATCGCCGCGCAAGCAATGATCGCTTGTGGCCTCGGCCTCTACGCGCTACAGCAACCGCACTCGGCGACTCCAATCTTCGCGATCGTGCTCCTGCTCGGTATCGCACGCGCCTTTGTCGCACCAGCCGAACGATCGTTGCCAGCCGACATCGTTTCGCCAGAGCGTCTGCCTTGGCTCACGGCGCGTTTCTCCGGTTCATGGCAAGCAGCCGCGATCGTGGGTCCCGTCTTGGGCGGATTTCTCTACGCCATCGATCCTTGGTGGTCGTATTTCGCCATGGCCCTACTGCTGATTGTCGCTGCTGGCGCGATCTTGCTGGTACATCCGCAGTTGGCCCAACACGACGCCCCACCAATCCAAGACCAGCCAATCCAAGACCAGCCAATACGCGACAAACCGAGTCTTCGCGAGGCATTGCTTGGCCTCAAGTTCATCCGAGGCCATCCCGTCATGCTCGGAGCTATCTCGTTGGATTTGTTCGCCGTGTTGTTTGGAGGCGCGGTGGCGCTGCTTCCCGCGCTGGCAGAGAAGCGATTCGGGGTCGGGTCGGTAGGTTTGGGATGGCTGCGTGCAGCAGGTGGTATCGGCGCAGCACTTGTCACTGCAACACTCGCCATCCGACCCCTCCGTACCAGGATCGGGCGCATGTTGCTCTGCGTTGTTGCCGTGTTCGGACTCGCGACCATCGCCCTCGGCGTCACTCGGAACTATGCCGTTGCTTTCATCGCGATGATGATCTTGTCTGGCGCAGATGCTGTGAGCGTGTTCATCCGGGCCACCTTGGTGCCGTTGGTAACTCCTGTGGAGCTGCGCGGAAGAGTGCTCGCTGTTGAGAACGTTTTCATCGGCGCTTCGAACGAACTCGGCGCGTTTGAATCAGGTGTTGTCGGACAATGGCTTGGTCCGGCGACAGCGGTCGTGCTCGGAGGCTTCGCGACCTTGGCTATCGCAGCGGCGTGGTGGCTCGTGTTTCCCGCATTGCGCGATGTCGACCGATTCCCAGGGACGTGAGCGTCACAAGAGTGCGCGTGCTTGCGGATCACTAGGGTGGCAACGTGATTGTGCAACTGAAGCGATTGCGGTCGCGGGATGCGTTCCTCGATCGGATCGCCGCACTCGGTCTCGACGATGTGCTGACGCCGACATTGGAATCCGAAGTACAGACCGCACTCACCACCGCCGACGCGATCCGTGGCCGGCAATATTCGAATCGCTTTGCCGTACTCCCTATGGAAGGTTGGGATGCCACAACGGACGGCCGACCAACCGAACTCGTAGAACGACGCTGGACGCGTTTCGGTATGAGCGGTGCGGCGTTGATTTGGGGGGGAGAAGCGGTAGCCGTCGTTCCAGACGGTCGCGCGAACCCACATCAACTGATGATCGGCGCGGAGTCTGAAGGGGACCTCAGCGCGTTGCGCGATCTGACCTTGACTGCGCACCACGAAGCGACCGATGGTGGTCCGCGACCCATGATCGGATTACAACTCACCCATTCCGGTCGTTGGGCCAGACCGAACGACGGATTCGCACCACGGCTTGCGTACCGCCACCGGTACCTCGATGCGCGCGTTGGCGCAACCGATCGCGATGTCGTCACCGACATTGAGCTCGATGATCTCATCGGTGCATTCGTACGCGCGGCCGTGGTTGCGCGCAACGCCGGCTTCGACTTTGTCGATATCAAGCATTGCCACGGATATCTCTTGCACGAAATCCTCACCGCGTACGATCGAAATGGTCAGTACGGCGGTTCACTGAGCAACCGAACACGCTTTGTCACTTCGGTTATTGCCGGAATCCAGTCCGCCGCCCCAGAAATAGATATCGGTGTGCGGCTCTCAGCGTTTGATCTCGCACCGCACGTCGCAGGACCTAACGGTGTTGGCGTCATCGATCCCGCTGTCGAGCACGACTACGCCTATGCCTTCGGAGGCGACGGCACGGGCCGAGGAGTTGACCTCCGCGAGACCCACGCATTCTGTCAAATTCTCGTCGAACATGACGTGCATTGGTTGAGTGTGACCGCGGGAAGCCCCTACTACTGCCCCCACGCGCAACGACCTGCATATTTTCCACCGTCCGATGGTTACCTTCCTCCACGCGATCCACTCATCGAAGTTGCAGCGATGCTGCGAGCGACTGGGGAACTCGCGCACGCGCATCCAGACCTCGCCGTGATTGCGAGCGGGATGAGCTATCTCCAAGAGTGGTTACCGAGCATTGGCGCCCAGTTGGTTCGTTCGGGTACGGCGGCATTCGTTGGAGTTGGTCGCAGCGCGCTGAGCTACCCGGAACTCCCGCTTCATGCGGCGTCGGGAGCCGGGCTGCAACGGGCCCAGCTCTGCCGCACGTTCAGCGATTGCACCACTGCACCACGCAACGGATTGGTATCGGGTTGCTATCCATTGGATCCGTTCTTCAAACACCGACCTGAGCGTGTCGCTCTCGCAGCGTTCAAACGCGCTGCGGTTGTCGACCGAGGCGCGCGGCGCCGAAACGCATGAAGCCATCCATGATGAATGACGAGCCCCTAAATATCGCAGTGGCAATGATGGCTGGGCTTGACGACACAGCGTTCAGCGAGGCGCACTGGGAGCGACTCGCCACGATCGGTAGCGTGCTGAACCGAACCCCACTGCGAGTACTCGACGACGACCTGGCACGCGCGACCCTCGCGCGTGCTGATGTGTTATTGGGACACTGGGGTTGTCCGACATTGACCACCGAGGTGCTGTCGAGCGCTCCGAGGCTCCGCATGTTTGCGTACGCGGCCGGAACGGTGAAGTGGCAACTTTCGGACACAGTCTGGGAACGGACGATACTGGTGACTTCCGCTGCCGCGGCCAACGCAGTGCCCGTCGCCGAATACACGACGGCCATGATCCTGCTCGCCAACAAGGGCGCGTTGTTGTTCCGGGAGCGCCTCCGAAATCCCGATGCCATTGTGACGTTCCCAACGACGCTCGGCAACGTCAACAAGCGCGTCGGCATCATCGGCGCTTCGTTTGTGGGTCGCAAAGTGATCGAGCTGCTCGGCGCCTATCAGTTGCATATCTCTCTGTACGACCCCTATGTGTCAGCCGAGGATGGAATGGCGCTCGGCGTCGACGTCGTGGACGATCTGACCGAACTTTGCGCGACGAGCGATGTGGTGAGTTTGCACGCGCCCGACGTGAAAACCACACGGGGAATGCTCGGCGCGCGGCAGTTCGCGGCGATGCGCGACGGGACCGTGTTTATCAACACCGCCAGGCCTGCGATCGTTGACCAAGTCGCGTTGCTCCGAGAATTGCAGACCGGCCGAATCGCAGCAGTGCTCGACGTCACAAGCCCAGAACCGCTCGCTGCAGATCACCCGCTGCTCGCGCTTCCCAATGTCGTCGTGACACCCCACGTTGCGGGCTCAATCGGCACCGAACTCGCACGGATGGCCGATCTCGCCATCGACGAGATTGAACGATTCGCGCACAACATTGCGCCCCTGCACGCGGTGACCCAATCCGACCTTGATCGGATCGCATGAGCACGCCGATCAGCACGAGCACAAACACCGGTTCGCCGATCCTCGCCGGACTGTGTTCGGTGACACTGCGATCGCAGCCCATCGCGGAGGTGATCAAGCTTGCCGACTCGTGTGAGCTGACCGCCATCGAATGGGGCGCCGATGTTCACGTTCCCCCTGGCGACACGCGCGCGGCGCGCGCTGCCCGAGCGTCTGATGCACAGGTCGTGTCGTACGGCTCGTATTTGCTGACGCAGCACATCCCCGCCGACGACGACATCGCGGTTGTCCTCGACACCGCGATTGCGTTGCGGGCATCGAACGTGCGCGTGTGGACACCCTTCACGAATCCGCCAGAGCGTTCAGGAGCGGCCAATGCGCTCACGATCCAACGACCGATGGTGATCGAGGCCCTGCAACGCATCGCAGCTGCCGCAGCAGAACGCTCATTGACGATCTCGCTCGAGTATCACGGTGGCACGCTGACAGCTTCGGCAGTATCAACAGTCGCGGTGCTCAACGACGTCGATATACCGAATCTCTTCACGTACTGGCAACCGCCGTACTGGCAACCGCGAACCGATGCCGAAGACCTCGCGCTGATCGGGCCTCGACTTTCGCACCTCCATCTGTACGAATGGGACAATCGATGCGTGCGGTTCCCCCTCGTGAACGCTTCACACACATTGGTGCCGCTCCTACGCGACGCGCGACGTACGCCATGCGCCCTTTCCACACCTCGTGTCGCATTTCTTGAGTTCGTACGAGACGACGACATCGAACAGTTGCGCAACGACGCTTCGACGCTTCGCACGTGGCTCGAAGCGTCATGAATGTCGCTCCCCCCATCATCCGCAAGCGCACGATTGTTGGGATGTCAGCGGTACTCTTGCCATTCAAGGCCGACCATTCGATCGATTGGACAGGTTTCGAAGCCCATCTCGATCGGACGATCGCGGCTGGGATCATTCCCGCTGTCAATATGGACACGGGGTTCGGACCCGCACTCGCCACACACGACCGCCAGCGCGTGTTGGATCTCACCCAAGCGCGCTCTGTTGCCTTCGTCGCAGGTGCCCACGTGAACGACACCGCAGGAGACGAGTTCGATCTCGCGACATACCAACGCGAATTCACCACGATCGCTGCGTCCGGCGGTGTACCAATCGCGTTTCCATCATTCGGCCTGGCCGCATTGGATGACGGCGCGCTCGTCGATGCCTACCAGTCGCTCGGCCGGGATATCGACGCGTTCTACGGCTTCGAACTGGGCACGATGTTTCATCCGGCTGGACGAATTTTTTCCGTCGAGGTGTTCGCGGCGCTGTTGGAAATCCGCACGTTGCAGGGCGCGAAACACTCGTCACTCGATCGAGCTCAGGAATGGCAACGACTCGCAATCCGCGATTCGATTCGCCCCGACTTCCTCGTGCTCACCGGCAACGATCTCGCGATCGACATGGTCATGTACGGCAGCGACTATCTCTTGGGCCTCGCCACGTTCGCCCCCGACGTATTCGCGCGGCGCGATTTCGCCTGGGCAGCTGGCGACGACGAGACGTTTCTCAAGATCAATGACACGCTGCAGTATCTCGGTCAATTCGCGTTTCGCACTCCGGTACCTGGCTATCGCCACAACGCTGCAATGTTCTTGAAACTGCGGGGCCACATCGACAGCGATGTCACTCATCCTGATTCGCCGCAACGACCTCATACCGACAGAGCGGTGTTGGCCGAAATCGCATATTCCATCGGCTCGCCGCAGTACTAGACGCTTGGCGGATCGAGCACAACCTGTTCGAACAAGTCGAAGGTACGTCCCGCAATTGACTCCCAGCCATATTGCGATCGACGCTCGATCGATGCTGCCCGAGCAGTTTCGACTTGTTCTGCCGTCAGAGCGTTGAGCGCCGAAGCAATGTGGTTTGGTTCATGGCCGACCAATATCGCCGACTCCCCTAACACCTCCCGCAGATACTCCCACTCGGTGACCAAGCCAGGAAGACCCATCCCAAGTGCGTCGGCCGCCGTCCCAGTCGCAAGCATCTCACCATCCGGTTCGAATGGCAGTGCCAGCACGTCGCAGATGCGCAGGCGTTGCGCGTATACCGATTCCGACACTCCCCGGTATTGCTCGGCGATGGCGATTCTCGCATCGCCATCGCCTGGCGCGACTTCTCCTGGCGCTAGCGACCAACACACAACTTGAATATCGTCACGGTCCGAACGCACGACACCTTCCAAGAACTCCACGACTCGTTTTTCAACCCGAGGTGCGCCCACAATCCCGATCCGCAATGAGCAGGGAGTGACGCCAAGCTGGCGCTCAGCCTCGACGCGGTCGGGAGTGTCGGCCCGATTCCACAATTCACCGAAATGACCGTGCGGAATTACCTCATGGCGCGTTGTAGAAGCAAAGGAATAACGGTCGAGCATTCTGCGCATTCCGGAGTTCGAATGATGTATCACCGCAGCCGCAGCTGCGGCCCAGCACGCGTACACCGGATCGAACACCTCGGGGCGCTTGTCGTGAGGGGTCAGATTATGCGCAGTCCACACAATCGGAACCTTGTGTAATCGCAACGTTTCGATGATTCGGACGTGTTCATCGAGATCGTCAAATGCGATCCACTCTGGCCAATGCAAATGGAACACGTCGATATCGCCGAGCGCGACCGTAGCGTCGCCGAGCGGGCCAAGCGGATGCGGAAATGTCACCACACGATCAGCGAGAGGACCGTACAAACTTCGATGGTAGTGGTGTCCATAGGCGGTGGAAGCGACTCGGAGCTTTGGAGTCACACGAATCGAATATTGCAATGTCCGGGCCGGGTCCAGATCGAGTTGATGGGTAGTAGCGATCTCCGACCACGACGAACGCCACTCCTTGAGGCCGAGCACCGCGACCGGGGCCGTCGTCGACGGCGCCACGGTCGTGAACTCGACCTGCAATGGCCGACCCGCGAGTTCTGGAACCAGCACGGTCACAGCATCGGGCTCAGTTTCGAATTCGAGGACTTCGTCAATCGAAAGCGATCGCCCATCGATCCTGTACGTGGTACTGCGGGATCCGGGAAGAGGCTCTGGAAGCGCCCCGGCATAGTCGAATTTGGTTGCCGGAAACCCTTCCCACATCGCGCGCACCGTCCCGCTCGAATGCATGAGTGTCGTGGGCACTCCACCACCGGCGTAACGACCGATCCCTGCGTGAATAAGCGGTGTCCAACATGGCAGGTCGGCATCGACTGGGACTTCGAAACTGCCTGGCGAACACAGCGATGGGTAGTAGTGGCTTCGCGCCGCTCCGACGAATGGGAGCACGAACTCGAAACCTGCACGTCGATACGACCAGACCCCCGCAGCCCGCGCGGCGTCGAAGCAGATCAACGCATCAATATCAGGATATGGATCGATGCCATGGCGAACCAATGCGTCGTCGTGTTCGACCGGCGCGCGCAACAATTCGTTGGCTGCCCACGCCAGTTTGCCCAACACATCGAACGTGAGTTGTAGACGCCTCGCCGGGCCACGATAGGCATCTTGATCGCGATATTGATGCGCGTTCACCACGCCCGCGTCAAACCACGACGACATCTGCATCGCCGCTGCACGGGCGCGTGCGAACCACAACGCAGTGTGTCGCGGACGCAGACGTCGCGACACGGCAAGTGCCCCAAGTTCGATCGTCAACGCGACTGCGAGCACGCCAGTGGATCGACCCCAGGGAACCGCGCTTCCATCTCGAGTACCGACCGTTTCGACCAGCTCCAACGCTGCCGCAATCCCCTCTTCCCACAATCCATCGAGTCGGTCAGCGAGCGGTTCGCAGAACAGCCAAACGTCGGCCGTATAAATGTCGTAGCGGCCGCTGCGATCATGGGAATCATCGAGGAATCGCAGCTGATTATTTCCGAGAAAGTTGCGCAGCCGTGCCAAGAGGCCGGCGAAGGCTTCTCGATCCACATCGAATCCGAGGGCGATTCTGGCGACTTCGCACCGCGCAAGCACTGCCGCATAGTTGCGGGGCAACTTGCCATCGTCGAGCAACGCGATCCAATCACTCGATTCGCACGCCCGCACCAACTGCTCGCGTTGTCCATCTGACAAGGTCGACAACAACGGATTTGCCAGAAACGGGCCGTATCTCGCGACCGTCTCAGCGACACGGTATGAAAAGAACGTGTGGGTATTGGCACCATCGATTTGACCGAGATGCGACACCAACAACTCGTTCACAGCCAGATCATTCACGACATCGATACCGGCATCCGCAAGATGCCCAAGCGTAAAGAGGAGATCAGCGCGTACATCGGGGGCAACGACGTGTCCACCGTAGGTGCGCGGCAATTGCAAACTGGGCAGCTGCGCGGCCGACAATGCCACAAGTTGATCGCGACAAAAGTCGCGCAACCACAACCCAAGATCCGTGCTCGAGTTCAACGCGGTTTCGTCGACCATCGATTTCCGTTTCATCGGAGCCAATGCAATGCCGCATCGCTGCATTGCGCTTCATCCCAACAACCATCGTGCACCACGACGCGATACTGCAGCCGCAGTGTCTCGCCGTTCACGAGATCAAGTGGCCCATCCCAGAGGAAGGCGGCGTTCACGAAATTCGCCCACCCAGCTCCGTAGGTTGGAGCTCTCGTGCTGGCATACCACGGCACCGAAGTCGCGCGGTTCGATGGATGATCAATGAACAACACCCCGGCCTCCACGGAATCGCCAGATGTGGTCGTCGCCGTACCGTCGATCGCGCACCACGGCGCACGCACGCCGAGCAGCCGATCACTGACTCCATCGAGTGTGCGCAACTGCGTGTCAACAAAATCCGGAGCACCGCGCAATGTCAGACCTCCGTAGCCTCCCCATGTCGAGAACGGCGTGCGGTCGAGCGTCGCGTCGCCCACCGCACTCAGCGACTCGGTCCAGTCAATCGCGTAGCTCGTCTCGTCGATTGGAACGAGCGTGATCGTGCGGACTTCGCGAAGGGCGATTCCCGCATCTCCAGGTCGAAGCCAGTCGATGGACGCCTGAGTCGTCAGATCTTCGACACGCAACGACTCGGTACACAACACTCCAAACTCGTCGTACTCCTCCCAAAAGTTCTCACCATTGACGAATTTGATGGTGAACCACAACCCGTGGTGCCACGGATGATCCTCGGGTGCATCCGCCGAGATCACAGCACCGTTGGGGGCGAATAACGGATGGATATGCGGTCGAGGTCCGTCCCACACAAAGCTTGTCGCGTCGATCACGACCGTAGTTTGACACCGAACGATTGCGGAGCGACACTTGGTACCAGACCGAGTGCGCTTCGGTCCGCTAGGACGGGCGACACCTTTGATGAAGCGACGCGGGAACTATTCTCGAATGTTCAGCGACTACCAAGCGTCAGACAGCGCCCAGTTTACACAGCGCCCATTTCAAGCAGCGTGCAGCGGAACAGGTCCGGAGGCTCAAGATGAGCGAGGTTGACCAACTGATCGATGTGGTACTCGGGGCCACGCAACCTCCGTCACGACACAATCGCTGGTTGACCGTCGCGCGCATTGTCAGCGGAGTCCTCGGGTCGACACAGATCGCGCTCGCGATTCCCGAACTCTTCGTGCCTGCGCACGGCGAAATGCATAGTGGCAACCATGTCGGTGCCTTCGCCATCGCCATTGGCGTCGGCCTCGTCTATGCGGCGTTGCGTCCGCACCGTGCAACTGGCTTGATTCCCCCGCTTGTGGCGCTCACAATTTGTCTGCTGCTCACGTGCGCGAACGACATTGCGCACGGCCGGCTTCCAAGCCAACTCGACATCCACATCATCAGCCCAGTCGCCGCCGGTGCGCTCTGGGCAATCGCGCATTTAGCGCGCCCGCGGGCTGCGAAGCCGGAGCAACGGGCCTTGGCGAGCATCCCTGACTGACCGGCCTGATTGACCGGCTGGCATCACCGCCGCTACGCTCAGCCGATCGTGGATGACCTAGGCCAGCTGATGTTGTTTGCACGCGACGGTGACCGCAGTGCCTTCGCCGACATTATGCGGACGAGCGCCTCTGAGGTCGCTCGCTTTGTGGGTCATATCGCCGCGGGTGTCGACAGCGAAGAAGTAGTGCAAGACACCTTCATTCGCCTGTGGCGAGCCCTACCGATGTTCCGTCAGGAAGCCAGCGGCCGAACGTTTTTGTTCGGGATTGCGCGGCGCGCCGCAATTGATGAACTCCGCAGGATGCAACGTCGGCGGCGGATCGCCGATGTGCTCCACGTCGTTGCGAACCACAGCGATCTCAGTGAAGTCCACGCGATGGATTGCCTCGTCGACGGGCTCACGCCCACCAGACACGAGGCGTTTGTTTTGACACAGATCGTTGGCTTGACGTACGACGAAGCCGCGGCGATGGTTGGTGTGCCCGTCGGGACGATTCGTTCGCGTGTCGCTCGGGCGCGCAGCGACCTCGCCACGGGTTTACGCGACACTCCGCCCGCCGCCGCTACGGGCTAATCACGGCGTGTCAGCCGCACCAGACGACCTCTTCACAACGACATTTTCGTGGTCGATGCGATGGTGGGATCACGCCGTACACATGGTGTGGAACCCCCCTGCAAGTCTCGACGTTCACCTCCCGGCGAAGTCGGTGCACCTCGTTCCCAACACTGCGTGGTTGGCCCACGCAATGCTCCACACTGGGGAAGCCCATTGGAACGCAGAGGCACAGCTCGCGATCGGCGCTCTCATCGCCTTGCAATACGACGCTCCCGACGAGGTGTTCCACGGGACGTACGCGCAATTTCTCGAATCCCAGTATCCCCCAGCGCAACCGGCAGTTTGGGTCGACTACGACCCAAACTGGCGACAGTTTGTCGGCACAACCTTCGCGCTGATCCTCGAAGATTTCGCCTCCCAACTCGACTCCAGCCTTGTCGCGGCCATCGAGTCATCGATCGCACTCGCAGTCAGCGGCGAACCTGACGGTCGAATTCCAATCCGCTACACCAATCCTGCGTTGATGCGAGCATGGCTCGACGCGTGGTTCGGCGACCGTTCCCACAACGCGGCGCTCATCGAACGCGGCGTGCGCCTCGCGCATGATGTCGTCGCGGCGCACGACCTCCACAATGCGTTCGACGAGTTCAATTCACCGACGTATTCAGGAATTGACCTGTATGCGATCGCGTTGTGGACCACATTTCCACCTACTGCATACTTTGGCGACGCTGGTCGTCATTTGGCGCGATCGCTCTGGCAGCAATCCGACGAGTGGTTCCAACCCTCGTTGGGAAATTGGTGTGGACCGTATACGCGCTCGTACCACCCGAATGCGGCTCGCAGCGTCACGCTGCTGAGCCTGTGGCACTGGGCTCGCGACGGTCGCGCCGGAGCTTCGCTGCCCGATCTTGCGGCAGACGAAATCGATCATTGCCATGATCTGATGGCTGGTCCGGTTATTGCGCGACTTGCGGAAGCGATACCCGAACGAACAGTGATCGTGGAGTCGCCCCGTGCGTTGCGCCAATCGCTTTCGAACAACCGCGAAATCCAAAGTTGGATTACCGACGATGTGATGATCGGCGCGGAACGCAGCACGATCGACTGGGGCGGGTGGGAACAGTTCATGCCGCTGGTCGTTCATTGGCGAGAGCCCGACGACGTCGGAACACTGTGGCTACACGCCCCAAATGACGCGGCCGTGTCGATCCAAGATTTCGACGTCGAGATCACGACCACGCAACCCGAGATCCGGATTCGCATCGCAGGTCCCGAACCCAAGATCACCGACGGTGGATTTCGTGTCGGTCGACTCTACGTGGCGATCCACTCGCGACAACCTCTCGGCATTCGCGCGACCGCGTGTACGAATATCAACACGCACGAAATCGCAATCTCCGGCACCGCAGACAACTTCACTCGGTGGGCACTCGACTACTCCGAGATCGCGTGATCGAACAGCGACAACGGTCACCTCAATACGACGTGGCTTCCACCCTCGGAGTAGATCCGAGACACTGCACCGTTGCGATGTACATCGATGACGGCAATCGTTGCATCTGTGGTCACTGCGACCGGCATGCCAGTCAGTGATTGAGGCAATGCGATATTCGGCGAATCGGCGCCGCGTACGAGCACCAAAATTTCGTGATCATTCGCTACGTCGCTGACCCGAAGCAACGCAACACCTGGCAATGCGATCGCCCATGCCGAGGGTGGGGCGCCTGTGGTCCGGGTCGGATAGATCACGGATGCGGCGCGCGCGTTTGTGGCGTGCAATTGCGTGGTCAGTACCGCGTTGGATCCCAGAGCACCATGTGTTTGCTCGTAGACCCCGAGCCCAATGCTCATGGAGTGCGCACCATTTGGTTGATCGAACGCCATTGCAGTTGTAACCCGAGCGAGGGAACGCGCCCACACCCCGCCGTCGGCAGTTGCGGCGAAGGTGCCGCCACTTGGCGAATAGTGCGTCGCAGGAATTGCGGGCGCCGGCTCAAACATCTTGTCGAAATATTGCAGCGCGGGAAGCGGAGCTGTCATGCCGTCGGCGCCGCCACCGTTGCCGTGTATCGGCCAGGAGTAGGTTCGCGGTTGAGCCGATTTCACGGAATCGGCAATCACCAAATAGCGGTTGTCGATAAACACGAATCGCCGCTGCACCTGCGCGCTCTGCGGCCCAGCGAGCTCCTCATAGTCGTTCGCGGTCAGCGGGCTCGGCGCGATGTAGCCAGGATCGCGTCCGTACGCCGACGTGACAGTTGCCGCGGCAATCCCGCGTTGATTCACAACATGCGAAACGTACGCTTCGCCATCGACCGGCACCGGCGCATTCGGCTGCGAGGTGAACGCGTCGAGTTGTGGCGACGACACCGTCGAGGCCGTATTCGGGTTCCCTGGCGATTGGGGATCAGATGCCGGCCCGACCAACACAAGGTTGTGAGCGCTCGGATCGGACAGCGTGCCGTGCAGCGTCCAGGTGTAGTTCATATAGCCGGGATCAAGCAGGAGCCGTTCGCCATACGCATCAAGCAGGAAGGATCCCGGATCAGCATGATCGTGCACGGCCACAAATGGCACACCGGGCTGACCAGGTGCACGCCCGAAGCCACGGGAGCCCCCGTGTTCAGCTTGCACGAACGCCACAACCGCGTCGCTCGACCAATTGCTGCGAAAGACAAGATCGCCACCAGCCCCATACAGGCGGTTCGGCGATCCCGAAGGCGGCATCGCGCGCACCTGATCGTCGAAAGTCACGATCTCGTCGGCGGCGAGATCGACGTTGCCGTTACTTTCATATGGGACAGACGCGCTTGATGTTGGGGTATTGGCCCACCGCCACGCGTAGGCGCTCGCATACGGAGAGCTCGAGGGCAACGCCCCAAAGAAATACGCATCGTCGACATTGCTGTCATCGATCGGCGCGAGCGTGCCATCTGGCCTCGTCATGTCGAGTTCCCAACGACCGATTTCGGTAAACCACCGCGAACGCCAAATGCTTTCGATCGAACCGTGGCCGAACGGCTGCCAAGCCGCACCATTGCTCACAGCGTCGTACGCGCGTGCAAACGGCACAACATTTTCCGACGCATATCGCCAGTAGAACGGCCCCTCGCCATAGGTGCCATCACCCGAGCCAAGTGAGTCGCGCACGACCTGGCGCACCTTGGTCAGACCAAAGTCGAGCCACCGATCAAGCGCTGCAGGATCGCTTCCCGGCGCACCAGCCAATGCGATGGCAGCTGTGCCCAACGTTGCGGCACCCTTCGCCAAATGATTGTTGGTGAGAAAGTTCAAGAATGGCTGATAGTCGTTATAGAAGTCGTTTCCCCACGACATCAGGTTGCCAACGATTGTTGTTTCCACGCCACCGAAGTTGTAACCACTTCCAGCCAGCGTGTCGTACGTGGTAACCATCTGGATCATTTCGTTCGATGTATTGATATCGCGATCAGGCTGTATCCGGATACGACTCGTGATGCAAGTGTCGAGGAGGTAATCACGGGCGCGATCGCCAAGCGCCTGGCGGGTAGCTGGATCGGGCACGACGACCGACTGGGAACTCGAGTCCCAGGTTCGGTCGATCAGGTACAGGAACGCGAGGTCTTTCGCGGCGCGAGCCTTAGCCTCTTCTCTTGCAATGTTGGCAGTCAGACCACAGTCGGTTTGGTCTGCGGCCGACGGCGCTGGCGCGCCCGCAATCGTTGCATCCATTCGAGACATCAGCAACGTGTACGGAACGCGACCGATCCGCGTTTGCACCAATGCAATGTCGGTCGATCGCAGCAGGATTCGGGGCCGCGCAACGCTGAGGTCGGTCGTGGAATGGATTACCGGCGCGGGATTTGCGCTACCGCCGATCGCGAGGGGGAACTGCGCAGAACACGCGGCGCTACCAGCAACAAGCGCGAACGCGAACGCCCAGCGGGTGGTTGTGATCATCCCAACACCGATCCGCGGTGGGTCGAAGACTCAGGCCCGAACCAGCGACAACACGAGTGCGTAATGACAGCCCGCGGCGAGCACGGTCATCACATGCCACACTTCGTGGTACCCAAACGTGCGCGGGCGCAACACCGGCCACTCGCGCCCGAAGTTGATCGCTCCAACCGTGTACAACACACCGCCGGTTGCGAGAAGAATGAGTTGACCCGTACTGAGGGAATGCACAATGACCGGCAACGCGATCACCATCATCCAACCAAGCGCGACATACAGGTAGCCGCCGTGCTTATCGACGAACTCGAACTTGACGAGCGTGAGCGTTGCGCCGGCCACTGCCAACGTCCACACAAGTGACAGCATGGTGATGCCCCAACCTGGCCGCAACGCGAGCAACGTGATCGGTGTATACGAACCGGCGATCAACACGAAGATCATCGCATGGTCGAGCCGCTGCATCAGGTTACGTGCCCTCGATGTCCAGCGACCTCGGTGATATGCAGCCGACGTTCCGAACAGAATCGACATCGACGCCGCATACAACGCGGCTGCGACATACGACGCCGCATGATTGGAGTGCGCGATGACAATCGCCCCCGCGGGAAGTGAAGCCCAAAACGTGCATTGATGCAGGCGACCGCGAAATCGCGGTTTGATTGGCTGGTCCAACTCTAACTTTGGCGGGCCGGTCACCGGGTCGGTGTCCAGGCTCAATTCGGCTTCTCCAGTAGCGCCCATGCCGTAATCCTATCGGCCGGAAATGCACGAAACCAGGGCGCGAACCTGAGAAGGTTCGACTGTGACATCCGCCGTGGGGCGTTGCAGCTCAGGCGACGCTGCGCGAGATGACAGCGCGAAGTCCGGCGGCGTCGAGTTCCGCAAGCCGGCCCGCGACATCGCCGTCGACACCAAGCACCTTGGCCGCGTACGATCGCTTCGTTGCCAACAGCTCGGCGATCTTGCTTTCGATCGTGCCTGTCGTGACAAATTTGTCGACGGTCACGGTCTTGTTTTGCCCAATCCGGTGTGCCCGAGCGATGGCCTGATCCTCGACCGCTGGATTCCACCAACGGTCGAACAACACCACACGCGTTGCAGCGGTCAGCGTAAGACCTACCCCGCCGGCCTTCAATGACACAACCATGACACGGGGTCCGGCCTCCGTACCGAAGCGTTCGACCATGCTTTCGCGATCACCCGTACTGGTTGCGCCGCAGAGCAATTCTGCGACACCCTCGCCATGCAGATCGGTGAGATGTCGGACAATGAGCTCGGCGGTTCCCACAAACTGTGAAAACACGAGCGCCCGCTCACCATGCGCAAATGCCTCAGCAAGTACCGACTCCAAATGTGCAAACTTGCCTGATCGGCCGGCCAGCGGGCGCCCATCGCGCAGGTAGGCCTCCGGATGATTCACGATCTGTTTGAGTCGCACCAGCAGCGCCAGAATCATTCCACGTCGAGCGATACCAGATCGCCCGCCGAGATCGACGAGCGTCTGTTCGACAATCGTGTCGTACAAGGCCTGTTGTTCCACCGTCAGCTCAACTGCGGTGTCGGATTCCACGAGCGGAGGAAGCGACTTGCCAACATCCGTATCGATCTTGCGTCGGGCTAAGAGAAACGGTTCCAACAGCGCCACCAACGTTTCGGCGGCATCCTCATCATCTTCGAGCTGAATCGGCTTTGCGAACCGAGATCGGAACTGCTCGACGGTACCAAGCAACCCAGGCATCGACAGTGCTGCAAGCGACCAAAGATCAATGAGTCCATTTTCGATCGGCGTACCGGTCACGCACACCTTTTGAGCTGCCGGAATCGCGCGCAGGGCCATCGCGCGCCGACTCCGAGGGTTCTTCGCAGCTTGAGCCTCGTCGGCCACGAGTCGACGCCACGGAATTACTTCCAATGCATCGCGGTCTCGCACCATCGTGTCGTAGTTCGTCACCACGAGATCCATTTGCGCGGCACGCGTCGCGAGATCCCTCGCGCCGAGTCGTTTCGTCCCGTGGTGTACATGCACCGTGAGCCCAGGCGCGTGACGTTCAGCCTCACGGGCCCACACGGCGACAACTGATGTCGGAGCAACAACCAACGTCGGTCCGAGTTTGCCGTTGGTTTCTTGATCGTGCGCGATCAGTGACAGGATCGAAACGGTTTTGCCGAGCCCCATGTCGTCGGCGAGGATGCCACCGATCCCGCAACGATTAAGAAAGGCTAACCACGCAAGGGCATCGCGTTGATGGTCGTACAAGGTGCATTCCAGCGCCGCAGGTGTCTCGACCGGTTCGACCCGCTCATCAATGTGGGCCAAATGTTCGATCCATCCGGTAAGGCTCACGGTTTCGAGCGCAACATCACCGGTCTCGATCACGCCAGCAGCAAGTTGCAACGCCTGTGTTGCGGTCGTTGCACCGAGCAGCTTGCGCAACGCCGTGAGATCCGACGGAGTGGCAGTCACCCAACGTCCGTCGATCGCCACAACCTTCGCCTTCGCCGAGGCGATCGCTTCGAGGTCGTCGGCGCCCAGTTCGGTGCCGTCGGCGTGCACTCGCCAGGCAAAATCGCACACCGCGTTGAGCCCAAGCATCGAAGGACGATCCGACCCGATCGATACTGAAGCAGAAAACTTCACAGGCTTCGGGAGTCCGGCCGGAACCTGCACCCGAACACCCGATGTCTCGAGTTCGGGAGCAGCATTGACCAACGCAAGGACCTGATCCAATTCCAACACCGCAGGACCCGCGAGGACGATCGCTGCATCCACACCGGCGGCACGAGCGCAACGCCGGGAAGCGGCGCGCAACGCTTGGCTCCTAGGAGATAAATCAACGCGTTGTAGGTCGCCATCGGCCGACGAGGTACGCACGCCGTCGGGATCGATCACCGCGACCTCGAGACTCCATCCGTGCTGCGGGATCACCGCACCTGCAGCCGGAACTTCGCTGTACGTTGCCGGCGCGCGCAGGATGGCAAGTGCAGAGAAGTCGCCAATTGATCGCACTCGCGTCGCGACAATTTGGTCGAATCCTCTGCTGGCAAACGTTTCGAATTGTGCGACTGTCTCCCCACCGGACGCTCCAGACAGGGTCCACAGCGTGAGAACGTTCGCCTGATGTGTTCGGCGATCAACGTTGGTCAAACGCTTCGGCCCGCGAAGGTCGATCTCCGCAAACCCGACCGCCGCAAGGCACACGGCATCATCAGCGAGGGCAACGCGGGGATCCACCAACATGCCGGCCAACACCGTGATGGCCTTCGCCGCAGCAAGCACGATCGTCGGCACAACGAATCGCCCACACAATTCACCGTCATCGACATCGACGACGGCTTCGACGGGGCGTCCCTCGGTGACACCCAAGTCGACAATCATGCCAGCAACCACTTGTACCGGCGCAGCGTAGGGATGCCGAGTGAGGTCGCCGAAGGGAGTACTCACCAATTCGGGCTCGGCGCGCAAGTCGTTGCGCGCCCACAAATACAAGGCGCCATTCGCGAAATGCGCGTGCCAGCGCACGGGAATCGCCGTCGCCGGGGCCAAACCTGGCGTCGAAGGAGGCCGGCCGGCCTCGCTCACGATCGCATAGGCGCCTTTCGGTTCGCTGAAAGGCGCGATCGTACGAACAAGTTGGGCAGCAGCGTGTTGTGGCGATTGCTTTTCTGCCGCGGCCTCGGCGCGTTCGATCGCCGCGAGTTCCAGCACTACAGCCACGCCGTGTTTGCAAAGTGCCACCGCGCCGCCAGCGAAATCGGCGCACGTACACGAACCCACAAATTCGCCATTACCGAGCACCGCAACATCAACAAGATACGGCTGCGAACCGTCGACGACTCCGCGTGCTCTGCTCGGTCGTCGATCCACTATGCGCACATTTCGCGCACGCCAGATGTCCCAGCCTCTGCTGTAACGCGCCTGTCCGGCAAGCGTCTCGAGACGCACCCGCGTCGCGCGCGGAGAAAAGACCGGATCGTCAGACATCGAACCGACCACTGTATGCGGACGGCCCCCTCACTCACTCAATAGAGCGTGAGATAATCAATCATCACACGCGCTGCATGAGTGGCGTCGTTGTGTTAACGCCACTTCCACTCAGCATCGCGCTTTTCCAAAAACGCCGCTTTGGCCTCTGCAGCATCATCAAATGTCAACAGCCGCGCTGTGTAATCCTGTTCGGTGCGGTACGCATCCTTCAAGGGAAGAAATTCAGCACGATTCATCGACTCTTTGGCCAACCGCAACGCGATTGGGCTTTTCGCACTCAGGGTTTGCGCCAGGCGGATCGCAGTGGTCATCACTGCATCGCCAGGAACAACGTGGCGGATCGCCCCGAGGCTTTGCAGTTCGGTAGCCGATATGAGCTCCCCCGTGAAGAACAACTCACGAGCGATATGACGCCCGACGAGCAGCGATAAATGCGAACTCGCACCGAGCATCCCGACGTTGATCTCGGTGAGGCCAAACGATGCATGGTCGGCAACGACGAGCATGTCGCACATCGCCGCGATCGCGAGCCCTGCGCCGATGGCCGGCCCGTTAATGGCGCCGATCACAGGCACCGCGCAGTCGCCGATCGCCCACATCGCGTCCCTCGCAATCACACCACGATCCAGCACTCGTCGCGACGGCCAGTTCGCCGGGTCCGGATCGTCGATTGACTTGAGATCTGCACCACCCACAAAGGCGCGCGTTCCAGCTGCGGTCAGGATCACAACCCGAACGTCGCGGCGCTCGCTGAAGCTGGCGAACACGTCGATCATCTCCAAATAGGTCTGCGTATCGACGGCGTTGACAGGAGGACGGTCGATCGTGACAACCGCGATGTGGTCGGCGACTGCCACCGACAGAGAACCCATGCGGCGAATGTACTGCGCCACTCGTAGTCGCGCGATGGATGCGACCTGGCACCCGGTTCGCACGGCTGCGTAGTGTGACGAGCATGCTTTCGAAGTTCGACGATTATCCCATCCACCAAACCCCCGCCCCGGTCGCGACACCCTTTTCTGGCGACCGAAATTCCTACGATCGATACTTGTTCAACGGATTCCAAGACGACGGCGAGTTCTATTTCGGAATCGGAGCAGCGAGGTACCCGAACCTCGGAATTCTCGACTGTGGATTCAGCATCGTGCGCGACGGCGAACAACACGCGTTCCACGGATCCCGACGAGCACCAAAGGAACCGACGGATGTCTCCGTAGGTCCATTTCGAATCGATGTCATCGAACCGATGCGCACGATCCGAGTGACGCTCGACGAGAACGAAACTGGCATCAGCGCAGACCTCACGTTTACTGCGCGCACGGCATGCGTTGAAGAGGGACGACAGACGAGATACAACGGATCGCGTCTCATGATGGACGTGACCAGATTCGCTCAGTTCGGACGCTGGCAAGGAACGATCGTCTACAACGGCAAGACCGTCAACGTCGACGCGGCGCGTGTCCTTGGAATCAAAGACCGGAGCTGGGGAGTCAGGCCTGTAGGAAGACCCGATCCCGCCATCGCGCCCGACGACCGATCAGAGACACAGATCTTTTTCGCGTGGGCGCCGATCCACTGGGAAGATCGATGCACGCATTTCGGCGTATTCGAAAATGGCCACGGCCTGAAGTGGCATTCTGACGGTGCCATCGTTCCCGTGTATGCCAACCCCGCCGACATCCCCGGCGCCGACGACCCCGCAACCGAAGTGCTCGCTGGCGTCGAACACCACATCACATATATCCCAGGTACGCGACGCGCAGGCCACGCGCGAATCGAGCTCCAACACGACAACGGCACCGTCGAGAACATTGAGCTCGAACCGCTGCTGTGTTTCCGTATGAAGGGCATCGGATATATGCATCCCGAGTGGACCCACGGCGTTTGGCAAGGCGAATACCGCATCGCTGGCGAATCGTGGAAGACGGCAGACCTCAACGAAATGGCCGTGGAAAACCAACATATTCAACAAGTCATGCGGGCTCGTTGCGGCGACAAGGAAGGCATCGGCGTGCTCGAACAACTATGTTTTGGCCCGCACACCCGATATGGCTTTGAGAGCATTCTCGACGCGGCCAAGTGAGTCGTTACGGGATCAGCACCACGCGCCCTACGGCTTGGCGATTCTCGATCAGCGCGTGAGCGTCCGCGGCTTGCGACAGCGGGAACGTGCGATCGATCACCACATCGAGTCGACCGGCACCGACGTCATCGACCAGCCGACCGATCATGGTTTGGGCGCGTTCAGTGAAAATCTCGGCGCCGAGAAACACACCGGTGATCGATTGGTTGTTCATGCCGAGCACGCCGATATCGAACGGCTGCGGATTGCGCCCAGCGCTGCCGACTGTGATGCACCGACCTCGATAGGCGAGGCACGCAACGCTGCCCTGCAATAC
>JBBRPC010000004.1:0-46595 GCA_038228615.1 Acidimicrobiia bacterium
AGGTTCGCTGCATCGGTCGACTCTAGGTATCGATCGTCATCCCACTCGGCGCGATACAGCACCTCAACTTGTGCTCCCTCACCCAGGGCTCGGTAGTGCTCGACGATCGGAATCCGGAGCCGCTCCAGCAGGCGTACGCGGCCACGGATGACTTCGACGCTCACCGCGACAAGTTGCTCGTCGAACGCAGGCAATGTCGCGAGCGCGGATCGATCCCTGGCGATTTGTTTCAGTAGCGCATTGCGTTGCTTCAAGACACGTTCAAAATCATGTAACGCCGCCGCGTACCGCGGCGCGAGGCTTGCCAGCAACTCATCAAGAAACGCCCTACGTCCGGAGGGGGAGCCCTTCACGAGTTGCAGGTCGTCAGGCGCAAATACTGTAATTCGCAGCAATCCATAAAGATCGCGAATGCGTTGCACCGGCTGGCGATTGACCTGCATTCGATTCCGACCGACTGGACGGATCTCGGCCTCAAACGTTTGCCGACGGTCACCTTCGACTATCTCACTACGAACGATCGCAACATCACAACCCGACCGCACAACCGCGGCATCGTTGACATTCCGCAAGGATGCAGCGCGCGCTGGCCAACCGATCGCTTCGAGTAGCGACGTCTTGCCCTGGCCGTTGTTGCCATGCACGACGGTGATCCCGGTCCCAAACTCAAGATCAAGTTCGCTGACACATCTGAAATCATGGAGCCACAGCCGAGCGACGTGTTGTTGAGGTTTTGATTGACCGCTATCCATCACGATGTTTGACCGCCGCGACTCACCGTCACGACCGACTGTTACGAGGTGCGAACAGGCATCAGCAGATACATGAAGTTTCCGCCTTCGGCGGCGCGCAACGTCGCGGGTTTGAGGTGATCGAGTGAGTCGAGCGCAATTTCATCACCTTCGACAGCGTCAATTCCTTCCAACAAATATTGGGGATTGAACGCAATCGTCAGATCCGTGCCTTCGTACTTTGCATCGAGGTGGCCGGTCGAGGTACCAACATCTTGCAGCGTGACCGACAGATCGAGTCCGCCAGCCGCGCTCATTTGTAGTTTCACGTTGGCATTGTCACGTCCCTGGCCAACGACAACAACGCGCTCAACCGCGTCTTTAAATGCATCCTTAGCGACAACGAGGCGATTCGGGTAGCCCTGCGGAATCAGTTGTTCGTAGTTCGGAAAATCTGCCTCGATCAGCCGAACTGTGACTTCAGCCTTTTTGGTGCGGAAGATCGCGTCGCGCTCACCTAACACGACTTCAATTTCACCATCACCAGCAAGTCGTTGCACTTCCGCGAGACCTTTCGCTGCGACCAACACCTTGCTCGCATCGCCCAACATAGAAACACCGTCGAGATCACGCATCGCGAGGCGGTAGCTGTCGGTCGCAACCAAACGTATGCCTTGACCGTCGGGCTTCGACGCAATCAACACACCAGTGAGCGGCGGGCGGAGTTCGTCTTTCGAAGCTGCCTTGACCACTTGACGCAACGCGCTCGCGAACAATTGCGCATCGACCTTGGCACCGACGCCATCGCTGATCTGTAGACGCGGATATTCGTCGACTGCCTTCAGCCGCAACGTTGTGCTGAATCCACCGCTCGAAACAACCGCTTCGTCGTCGTTGACCTCGAGCACGATCTGGCCTGGCTCCAACTTGCGAACCACATCGCCCAAAATCTTCGGGAGCACCGCGACACCAGTGCGCTCAACATCAGCAGGCGCGGTGACACGATTCGTGATCTCTAAGTCGGATCCCAAAAGTTCGAGACCCTCGTTCGTTGCAGTAATTCGCACGTCGAATAACACAGGGGGCGCACCGGTGCGACTTGCCACCGCACGTTGCGCGGTACTGAGTGCTTCAACCAGCGTGTCGCGTTCGCAGCGGAACTTCACCACTGTCTCCTAAAACTGTTCATATGTTTGAATATCAGAGCTAGTAGTTGTAGTAGGCCCTGTGGATTGCGGACAACTCGGTATCACTGCAGGTGACGACGAACTTTCGGGCTGCATGGTCGTCCACAGCAATGATGTCGGCTGCGGAAGCACATTCGTGTAATTGTTGATGACATTGCGATGAACACCAACATAACGCGGGAGTTTCCCACAGGTTTCCACAGACTTATCCACCGGCAACCTGTTTGATTCGACCAATGAGGTCGTTGACTTGTTCGAGCACGGCTCGCCGCTCCGACATCTGGGTGCGGATCTTGTCGCACGCGTGCATGACTGTGGAATGGTCGCGTCCACCGAATTCTTCGGCGATACGCGGATAGCTGTAGTCGGTGAGTTCCCGGAACACGTACATACCGATCTGGCGGGCGTTGACAAGCGGCCGGCGGCGGCTGGGGCCAATGAGTTCTTCAACACTCCATCCGAAGAGTTCAGCCGTGACGTCGAGAATCAGCGTTGGCGTAATGACCCGTGAGCGACTTGCTGGGATGAGGTCGGAGAGCACTTGGCGCGCGAGTTCCTCGCTGAGTGGAACGCGATGTAGCGACGAATACGCCGCAATCCGGTGCAAACTGCCCTCAAGCTCGCGAACGTTGTCGGTGACGTGTTCTGCAATGAAGCCGAGGACCTCGCCGGGGATGCCCGCGAGGCGTTCCGATTCGGCCTTCTTTTGCAAGATGGCAAGGCGCGTTTCAAATTCGGGAGGTTGGATATCGGTGATCAGACCCCACTCGAAGCGGCTTCGGAGGCGGTCTTCGATCTTCGCAATCGACTTGGGCGGCCGATCGGAACTGATCACAATCTGACTACCTGAGTTGTGCAGGTCGTTGAAGGTGTGGAAGAACTCCTCCTGGAGTTGCTCAGTGCGTTCGAGAAACTGAATGTCATCAATCAGGAGTACGTCAACGTCGCGATAGCGACGTTTGAAGGCATGACCCGTTTTTGAGCGCATGGCGTCGATGAATTCGTTCATCATTGTCTCGGTGGAGACGTAGCGGAGGCGTTTTGTTGTATAGATCTGGCGGACGTGATGACCAATCGCGTGCATCAGGTGGGTTTTTCCCAGACCTGCCGGCCCGTAAATGAACAACGGGTTGTAGCTCCGAGCGGGTTCTTCGGCGACGCGCAGCGCGGCGGCGTGAGCGAACCGGTTGGAAGTCCCGATGACAAACTGGTCAAATGTGTACAGGGGGTTCAACGTCCCCGGGCTCCATGCCAGCCGTTCGGGCTCTGGTGCTGGGTGTGGTGCAGTCTCGGTCGACGACTTTGGCATGGGATCGAGGAGGTCGATGACCATCTCGTCGACACCGAAGGAATCGACCCGCTCGACGGTATCCAAGACGATCTCAGTTCTGAGATCGATACCCGTGAGTGCCTTGCACGCGTCGTCGAGCATTCCCGCATACATCGCCACGATGCGATCTCTCGCCATCGGATTCGCAATGCCGATGACAAGGGCGTCGTCGGAGAGGTTGATGGCATGCGCGCCTTGGAACCAAATGTCCCAAGTGCTATCGCTCAATTGCTGGCGAACCGCCGCACCAACCCGGGCCCACAGTTCCTCTGCAGCAGCGACAGTCATAGCGCAAATCCCAGTTGTCCACAGCACAATCCACAGGTGTGGACAGACAGCCAAGCGTAAGAGCCGATGGACAACAACTTTGAGTGGTGGTGCTGGCTGGGGCGGCCGAAGTTAGCACCAGGATCGCCTGGTCACAAGCGGTGGTCAGCGCAGCGGCCCGATTGCTCCCGCGGCGTCGCGGCTCGATAGCATCCGTGGGTTCATGCACCCGCAATGTGATCGGGTGCCAGATGATCGGGTGCCAGCGTTGCGGTGCAGTCGGCATCGCCGCTCCAGGAGGCAGAC
The DNA here is from genome assembly GCA_038228615.1 of Acidimicrobiia bacterium. GTDB lineage: Bacteria > Actinomycetota > Acidimicrobiia > IMCC26256 > PALSA-610 > F1-120-MAGs023. Next base: position 3,822 of record JBBRPC010000004.1, read on the forward strand.
GTGAAACGTACGTTTCAACCCAACAACCGTAAGCGAAGCAAAACCCACGGATTTCGGCTCCGGATGAGCAACCGTGCCGGGCGCGCAGTGCTGAAGTCGCGGCGTCTTAAGGGCCGTAACAAACTGTCGGCGTGATTGCCCGAGTCCGCGATCGGGCTCAGTTCAACGACTTTCAATCTGCTCCCCGAGTTCGATACGGGTCGTTGACGGTTCGCGTCGCGCCTTCGTTGCGGGAGGGCCAGCCTGCGGTGGCCTATTCGATCGGTCGTTCTGTGGGGACGGCGGTAGTTCGGAACCGCCTGCGCCGTCAATTGCGCGCTTGGTTGCGAGACTCCGAAGGTTTACTCAATCCCGCGCATGCCTATCTCGTCACGGTGCATCGTGTGAGCACCCAACGTGAGATGGCCGACGCGTTCCGCGCGTGTTTGCGCAAGATCGACCGCGGACGCAGTTGAAATGAACCAAATACCCGCGCGTTGTCTTCAGTGGCTCATTCGTTGCTATCAAGCCGCACGATTGGGACGCCCGTCTCCTTGCCGATACGTCCCAAGCTGTTCTGAATATGCGACGCTTGCAATCGCCGAACACGGCGCCGCCCGGGGAGGGTGGCTGGCCATGAAGCGCGTCTGTCGTTGCCAGCCGCTCGGCGGGTTCGGCAGTGATCCAGTTCCACCGGCCCAGTCTTCCCGGGCCAAATTGTCCCTTAAGTAACACTCGACTCCGGAGCGTTCCGTGCTCAATCCCATTCAAGATGCCATCGGCTGGCTGCTGCAGCAGCTGTATTCATTCCCGCCGCACAATCTCGGTATCGCCATTATTTTGATGACGGCGATTGTCATGGGCGTGATGTTGCCGTTGACGGCCAAACAAGTCCGTTCGACGGTCGCGATGCAAAAGTTGGCGCCGGAGATCAAAAAGCTGCAAGCGCAGTACAAAGACGATCGCCAAAAGCAGAGCGAAGAGGTGATGAAGTTCTACAAGGCGAACTCCATCAACCCACTCTCGGGTTGTCTCCCTTTGGTTGTGCAGTTGCCCGTGTGGATCGCGCTCTATCGAACGTTGCGACAGATCCCGAAGCACATCAAGGTCACGAGCCGGCTCTACGTCGATCTGTGTTCGAAGCTCACGCCCAGCAAATGTCTTGCCAACGACTCGAAACTGATGCACGGACCCCGTTTTCTGGGGATGGACTTGCGGTTCAAACTCTTCGACGCGAGCAAGCACATTTCTGGCTTCCTCTCGTTGCTTCCGTACGGACTCCTCGTTGCGTTTGTCGTCGGAACGGGCATCGTGCAAACCCGACAAACTATGTCGCGCCAAAAGAAGCAAAACCCGAGTCAACCGATCAATCCACAGATGCAAACGATGATGCGCGTCATGCCGTTCATGAACCTCATGACGGCCTTTTTCCCGGTCGGAGTGGCGCTCTACTGGGGTGCTCGCAACGTCTGGATGATCGGCCAGCAGCATTTCGTGTTGGCGAAGTTCTACGCCGAACCGAGCTCGACCAGTGGGTATATCGAGCCGAAGGTGACGGACGTGATTGTCGACGAAAAGCCGCGAACGAATCCGAATACCTCAAAAAAGAAGCAACAGCGCAGGAAACGCTAATTACATGGAATGGATCGAAGTCTCAGCCAAAACGGTGCCGCTCGCGATCGAGCGCGCCCTCGACATGCTCGGCGTTCACGATACAGAAATCGAGGTCGAGACGCTCGAGGAGGGCAAGTCGGCCTTGTTCGGTCTGCGCAAGACCGACGCTCGCATCAGGGCACGAGTCAAGCCGTTATCTCGCGAGAAGCCTCAAGACAAGCGGCGCAGGAAACAACGTGAAGAACGCCGTCCACGGGGCCAACGAGACCAGGGGGCGAAAAGCCAGCCCGGGAAAGACCAGCCGGGGAAAGACCAGTCTGGGGGAGTTCAAGATACGACGGAGACCGCCGCGACCGCTGGGAAGCAGTCAACCCCGCAAAAACCGCGGAATACCGGCCGAAATCAGGCGAAAAGCCGGGATGCAAGACCTTCTCGAGACGATGATGCACAAGAACCCGCCCGCCAGGCGAAAGGCAATACGGCGCGGTCCACTCAGGATGCGTCGCAATCACAACCAGAAAGTACGAAAATGACCGGAACAGGCACGATCGAAGAACAATTGGCACATGCACACGCATTTGGCGTCGGGCTGGTCGATGCATTCGGCTACGAAGCCGAGGTCAGCGCCAACATCGTTGCGGATGACGTTGTCGAGGTCGCTATCACTGGCGAAAACCTGGGTTTGTTGGTAGGGCCGAAGGCGGCGACACTTTCTGCGCTCGAGGAGTTGCTGCGCGGCAGCGTTGGCCATCGCGGCCCAGCGAGGCTGCATCTGGATGTTGCCGGCTATAAACAGAAGCGCCGTGAGGCCCTCACCAAGTTCGCCGCACAGGTCGCCGACGAGGTCCTTTCGTCGGGTGTCGCCAAAGCGCTGGAGCCAATGAGCGCACCGGATCGCAAGGCTGTACACGATGCAATCTCAGAGATCGAAGGCGTCTCCACGATTTCGGATGGCGAAGACCAACGCCGTCGAGTGATTATTCAGCCAGCGTCGTAGGCACAACGGGGATGGCTTCAGCCGACGTTGGTGATCAAGCAAGCGTCACGAAATTGCTGCGGCCGATCCTCACAGAATCGGCGGACCTCGGGTTTTTGGGTCCGATGCCGTTGAAAGAACACATCAATCACGCGCTACGACTTGCCATCGTGGTGCGTGATTGTCTCGTTGAGGGGGGTCGCTTACTCGACCTCGGTAGCGGCGGCGGAGTTCCCGGGCTGGTGATCGCGGCCGCGCTTCCTGAGGTACCGGTGACCCTGCTGGAGAGTCAACACAAACGCTGTGAATTTCTTCGAAGGTGCGTTCAGCGCCTCGACGGTGCCGCGTCGATCGAGGTCGTCGAAGGACGCGCTGAAGTGCTGAGCCGAACAACTGCATTGGAGGGTCAATTCTCGGTTGTAGTGGCCCGGTCCTTTGGCGCCCCAGCTGTAGTAGCTGAGTGCGCGACCCGATTTCTCACCGCCTCAGGCCGACTCGTCGTCAGCGAACCGCCCGTTCGAGACGTGGGGCGCTGGAGTTCCGATGGTTTGGCGCTGCTCGGGCTCGGAATCGACCGGATCGAAGAAGCCCCGATCCCGGTTGCAGTGCTGCAACGAGTGGCGTCAGTGAATGACCGATATCCACGGCGAGACGGCGTCCCTGGACGAAAACCGCTCTGGTAGCAGAAGGTGTACCCAGGCAACGTCTCCGACGGTCTCGGTACTATTCTTCTTGCGGAGGAGTCCACAACACAACAATGTTTCACGTGAAACATCAGGGCGCCACCCATTGCCACGACCTCCACGACTACCAGTTTTGAGGAGCAGGACCTTTGAGTTTCCAGGGCCCGAACCAAGCATCTGACGAACGCCTCGAAACGCAGTCGGGACGCGTCGCCGGCCCTCCGCCGGGTCCGTTAGGCGACCTAGCGAGCTCTGAAGGCGGCCCCGAAGCCGAAGCATCGTCAACGAGCGCGGCGTCGACCCCCCGAATCCCTCTGCAGTTGCCGCGAATAATCGCGGTCGCGAACCAAAAGGGCGGCGTCGGCAAGACGACAACGTGCGTGAATCTTGGTGCCGGTCTTGCGGAGTTGGGCTACCGAGTATTGGTAGTCGACCTTGATCCACAAGGAAACGCCACGACCGGTCTGGGCGTGAGTCATCGCAGTGTCCAAGGCTCGGTCTACGACGTCGTCATGCACGCCGCGCCCGTAGAGGACTGTATTGAGCCAACCAGCGTGAAGAACCTCTTCGTCATCCCTGCCACAATCGATCTTGCGGGCGCCGAAATCGAACTCGTCCCTGCGATGTCTCGCGAACTCAAGCTCCGTAACGCCCTGAACGAGGTTCGCACCGATTACGACATCATGCTGATTGATTGTCCGCCGTCGCTCGGGTTGCTCACGGTCAACGGGCTGGCGGCTGCGGACGATGTTCTGGTCCCTATTCAATGTGAGTATTACGCGCTTGAAGGTCTGGGGCAGTTGCTGCGCAACGTGTCGTTGGTGAGCAAAAATCTGAATCCATCGCTCGAGGTCCGTGGAATAGTGCTGACGATGTTTGATGCTCGGACGCAACTCGCGAAACAGGTGGAGAACGAAGTTCGGAACCATTTTGGCAATAAGGTGTTTCGTTCGGTGATACCGCGCGCCGTGCGAATTTCTGAAGCGCCATCGTTTGGGCAACCCGTGTTGGTATACGACTCCACGTCCCGTGGCGCGATCGCCTATCGAGAGCTAGCAAAGGAGTTCAGTCGTGACGCGACCGGGAGGATTGGGTAGAGGGCTGGGTGCGCTGATCCCCGCTGGTGAAATGCGGGCCACGAGCGAACACGGTTTGGACGAGGTACTCGTTGGTGTCATTCAACCGAACCCCAACCAGCCGCGGGCACATTTCGACGAGGAGGCGCTTGGATATCTCGCCGATTCGATCAAAGAACTTGGGGTGCTGCAGCCACTCCTCGTGCGACGGCTCGACGAACACACTTACGAACTCATTGCGGGTGAGCGACGCCTTCGTGCCGCGAAGCGCGCGGGTCTTCAGACGGTTCCTGTGATTGTTCGTGATGCCGACAACGCGACGTCGCTGGCGCACGCGATTGTCGAAAACATCCAGCGAGAAGATCTCAATCCACTCGAAGAAGCAGTTGCCTACCAACAACTCATCGAGGACTTTCGTCTCACGCACGACGACGTTGCCACGCGTGTCGGCAAAAGTAGGGCGACGGTGACGAACACGTTGCGGCTACTGCAGCTTTCGCCGATCATTCAACGCTATGTCCGGGATGGGCAATTGAGAATGGGCCATGCGCGTGCGTTGCTCGGCACCCCAAATCGAAGCCTCCAGGAACGCCTAGCTCGCGACGCTGCTACCGGTGAACTGAGTGTTCGTGCCGTAGAAGAGTTGGTACGCCAAGCCACGGCTTCGATCGCTGCCCCGGAGCCGGATGCCCCAGCAGGGGATGAACGACGACACCCGACTAGCCGGCTGCGGCCACCTGGATTGTTGGAACTTGAGGGCTTGTTGTCGGATCATCTCGATACCAAGGTGAAGGTGTCGATGACGCAGAGTCGAGGCAAGGTAACAATCGATTTCGCGAACCTCGAGGATCTGGAACGACTGTACCGAGTCATGACCGAGGGCAAGCCGACCGGCTGAGGTCGCTGCGTCGGGCGGGCAGCGCCGGGTGGGCTGCGTCGCGCTACGCAAGCTCTGATGTTTCTCCGCCGCCGGGATGTTCGGGACGCTCAAAGCCGTCGCGAATCCCGCGCGCGATTGCCTCCAGCGTGACGTCGGTGGCTTCGTCGGCGCAGATCTGGACGACGACTGCCGGCATGCGAGTCTCGCGAAGAAATCCAATCGCGAGTGGTACTGCACCGTTCGACGCCGTATCGGCGAACTGTTGCGCAATCGCAACCGCAATTGCAGCGCCGCGAAACGATCGATAGCGCCCGCTGCCGTAGTAGGAGCAGCGCCAAGTGGAATCCGCGGTTGGTTGCAATAACAAACACGCATCGGCATCGAAGGCAACCGCGGACGCAGCGGCTTCGGCATCGACAATGAGGTCTGTAATCGTTGCGACGAGCGAACCCTGTGACTCGAGAAGTTCGGCGAGCCGCCGAGCGAACTCTGCGGAATGACTTCGGCTGGCGAGGAAGATGCGGCGGCCCTCGAACTGGCGAGGCGTCGCGGCCAAGGTTTCGCGCTCGCGCATCCCGGCGATGGCGCCGTCGGCGAGATGCCCGAGGCGGCTCAGGTGCAGGGTTGTGGCAGGACCACAAATTCCGTCGGGCGTGATTGCCGCATCACGTTGAAATTGTAACAGCGCCACCTCGGTGGTCGGCCCGAAGATACCGTCGACGCGACCAGGATCGAACCCGAGCGAGTTCAAACGTTCTTGTAGTTCTCGAACGTCGTCACCGCGCAAATTCGGGCGTCGCGTGGCGAGGAGTCTGTCGCCGAGTCGAAAACGTTGCTCTGCGAGCGCTGCCCAAGTGTCAGGCCCGCAGATCCCATCGACTTGGATTTCGCGACTCCGTTGAAAGACGCGCACTGTCTCTTCGGTTGACGCGCCGAAGAAAGCGGCTGGATCACCTTGTAGTGGCAATCCAGCCGCCGCGAGCCGTTGATGGAGTTCTTCGATCACGGGGCCGCGTGTGCCGCGGCGCACCGTTGGGTGAGATGGAATCAACCGATGAACTCAGACAATTCCTGCAGCAACTGCGCCTTTCCTTTCGCGCCGACGAGCCGCTTTTGTGGCGTCCCATCTTTAAAGACGATCAGCGTAGGAATACTCAGGACGTCGAAGCGGCGGGCCGTGTCGGGATTGTCGTCGATGTTGATCTTCGCGACCGAGATCTTGCCGGCTTGTTCGGAGGCAATCTCTTCCAGAACAGGGGCGATCATCTTGCACGGTCCACACCATTCGGCCCAAAAGTCGACGATGACGGCCTGTTCGGATGCGCCAACTGATTCATCAAATGTTGCATCGGAGAGGTTCAATATTCCTTGTGCCATCGCTGGTTCTCCAGTGTTTGGGGACGTCGTGCGTCCGGTTGTTGCATCGGTTATGAACTGTGTGCAAGGTCTTCGAGGTATCGCTCTGCTTCGAGTGCAGCCATGCAGCCCGAGCCCGCAGCGGTGATTGCTTGTCGGTAAACGTGGTCCTGGACATCGCCGCCGGCGAACACTCCGGCGATATTCGTGCGCGCCGAGCCGGGGATTGTCTTGATGTAGCCGTTGGTGTCGAGATCGATTTGGCCGGCAAAGAGTGCAGTGTTGGGTGTGTGTCCGATCGCGACGAACACCGCACTCGCAGCGATCTCGCGCTCAACACCTGTGTCGGTGTCGCGTAACCGAACTGCCTCAACCTTGGATTGACCAATGACGTCGCTGACTTCTGAGTTCCATGCAAACTCGATTTTGGGGTTTGCGAACGCGCGGTCCTGCATGATCTTTGAAGCTCGGAGTTCTTTGCGTCGGTGGACGAGCGTGACCTTGGAGGCGAAGCGTGTCAGGAACGACGCCTCTTCGACTGCCGAGTCACCGCCACCGACGACGACAATCTCAACGCCTCGGAAGAAGAAACCATCACACGTGGCGCAGGTAGAGACTCCGTGACCGAGTAGGCGTTGTTCGTTTTCCAGACCGAGCATTGTTGCTTTGGCGCCAGTCGAGACAATCAAGGACTTGCCACGATAGGTGTCGGGGCCAACACTCACCGTGAAGTCATTCGGAGTGGAAAGATCCACTGCGTCGGCATCGGCAGTGATGAATTCAGTACCGAATCGCTCGGCCTGGGCGCGCAAGTTCATCATGAGCTCCGGGCCCATGATGCCGGTCGGAAATCCGGGATAGTTCTCGACGTCGGTCGTCAGCATTAACTGACCGCCCGCGCCGATTCCCTCGATAATGACGGGATGCAGGTTCGCCCGGGCGGTATAAATCGCCGCGGTCAATCCCGCAGGTCCGGATCCAACAATGACGACATCACGCAGCGGAGACACGACGACCCTTTCTGACGGATTTCTATCGCATTCGAGCGGACCTAGGAGAGCGATCCGCGCTTAGACCAAAGAACGCCGCCGACCACACAAAACATTCCCCCGAGCGCGATCCACGCGATCCACGCGTTGTCGTGTGGAGCGGGGAGCAGATTCGCGAGCAGTACCAGTGCCCGAAAGGCCAACGTTGCCAAGATCGCGAGCGCGGCGCTCACGAGGAATGCAGCCAGTAACCCGTAGACCACATAATTCGTGATCGTGTGCGCGGGTTTTACGGTCTTGTCGCGAATGTTCGCAACGGTTTTTTCGATGTAGCCAGCGGTTTCCGCAGCCCAGTCAGTCATCGTCAACTCCAAACGGCAGGCCCGCACTGTACATGGCGACCTGTTCCTGGCGCCGTTGAGGAGTGTCAGCTGTGCGAAGTCGCGGCCAGCTACGCCTTGCCCTGCAACAACACGACGCAATCAATTGACCTGTATACCAATACGAGCGCGTGCCCAGAGGGCGAACTTGTGGCAATGACGACCCGGGTCCCATTGAGCGTCGCGGTGGCAATATTTCTGATGTTGGCGATCGCGAGAACTCTGAAATCAGGTCCGTGCCCGTCGGCTCCGGGGAGGAGGTGGAGGCATTGACGCACGACACGCGGTGTTCGGGAGTTCGGTGACTTCGCGCCTGGCGACCCCAGCGTGTTGGGGTTCGGCGTGTTGGGGTTCGCAGCCGTCGTTGTGGGCAAACCCGTATGCGGCACTGTGTGTTGCACCGCGTCGGTGGTAGTCGCAGATCCCGCGCTGGTCGCAGCGTCTGCGTGCAATTGTTTTGACAGCAGGTGTTGCACGTCGCGAAGGCTCGTGATGTTGCCGATATCGGGAAGTGAAGCCAGATCGGGAGAGGCAGCGATTTCCCGACGACTGGTTGCAGTCGCTCCGATTGGCGCAGCCGAAGGTCGTGAATCGCGTCGTGTTGTTGCGGTGTGGTTCAGTGAAACGAGAACGGCGACGATGAAAGCTGCCGCCGCAGCGAATGAGCCCGTTCGCAACAGCAGCGAACCGTGCCTGCGTGTTGGTGTTTCGGTGTCGAGTGCGCTGCGGACGAGGCGGCGCCGTTCCAAGTCATCGATGGGCGGTCCCCCATCTTGGCCAAGCAGCTGGGTCGCTATCTGCAGTACCGCTCGTCGGGGCGCTGTCTTCGGTGAATCGGTGAGCCACGCTCTCAGCACCTCGGCGTTCTTCGCGAAACCAAGGTCGACGATCGCGGCGTCGAGTTGGTCATCTATTGCCGCGCTGAGGAGTTCGTCGAGGACTTCTGCTGGGATCGTGTCGGGATTGAACTGTTCCATCTCAGCTGCTTTGATGATCTGGGTTGGTCGGTTGGTTCCAGGAATCGTCGTTGCTGTGCGCGGAAGTCGAGGGGTGCGTGGCCAGCGATGTCGCGAGCGCGGCGCGACCTCGGGCAATGCGTGAACGGACTGTTCCTATGGGAATTTCAAGGATTGCCGCGATCTCGGCGTAGTCGCAGCCGAGGAGATCGCGCAGCGCGACGGCGGCGCGATATTCGGGTGGAAGCAACGCAAGCGCGTCGGCAACGACAATCTGATCCGTCACAGACGCTTCCAAGCTCTTCGAATCTGAGCTGCGCAGATGTTGCGACCCGCGCTCGGGGATGTGCTCGATTGGCAGCGGACGACGCTTGCGGCGGCGGACCTCGTCAAGGGCAGCGTTTGTGGTGACGCGATAGAGCCAGGTGGTGAATTGTGAGCGTCCGTCGAAGCGATCCAGACCTCGAATGACCGCAATCATGGCCTCTTGTGCAGCATCGCGCGCATCGTGTGGATGGTTGAGTATTCGGCCACAGATCGACAAGATTCGATCCGCGTGGCGGTTCAGAAGAACTTCAAGGGCGCGGCGATCGCCGCGGTTTGCCGCCGCGGCGAGATCGATGTCGCTCAGCCGATCGAGGCGCGCCACGCCGTGAGCTTCGCGCGTCGGCGGGTCGCTCTGATGTCACTCGGTGGATGTCACGGTTGCGTGGACGCTCGACGTTCAAGCCAGACGAGTCCTGCGACCGCTGGACCAGTATGGACGCCAACAACCGGGCCGATCGTGACGACGATCGCGCCTTCGCTCGGCGTCACGGGCTTCGCCATCTCAATAAAAACATCGAGATCGGTTGCCATTGAGTGCATGATGCACAACTCTTCGATCGGGATACCAACCGCTCGATCGACGACATGGCGCAGCGCCTTTGAGCGTGTTCGTACCTTCCCTGCTGCAGTCACTTCTCCGCCAGTGACTTCGATGATCGGTTTGATCGACAGCATCGAACCCACGAGGGCCTGCGCGCCGGTGAGCCGACCGCCCTTTTTGAGGTACTCAAGGGTATCGACGGTTGCAAAGACCCGAATCCGTTCGCGGCGATCTTCGGTGTTCGCAACGATGGTGGCCATATCGAGGCCGCGTTGCGCTTCGCGCGCTGCGTGGACAACCTGCAGCCCCAGCCCCATCGTGCAGTTTTTTGAGTCGATGATCTCGATGGGACAAATTCCGTCGAGTGCTTTGGCGCCAAGTTGGGCAGCCTGCATTGTCGCTGACATTTTCGACGAAAGGTTGATGCAGACGATTCCGTCGGCGCCTTCGTCGGCCAACCGTCGGAACGTTTCTTCGAATGCTCCGACGGACGGGGCTGCAGTTTCGGGGAGTTGTGGCGCGAGCGGTAACCGCCGCCAAAATTCTTCATGGCTGAGTTCTGTTCGGTCTTGGAGTTCTTCCTCACCGAAACGAATACTGAGCGGAACTACCTCGATCCCCAGCTCGGCACAAATCTCCTCGGAGATGTCGCAGGCGCTGTCGGTAACGATTCGAACGGCCAATGGGGTCTCCTCCGCCGGGCTGGGATTGGCATCCGTTCGACTCCAGCCGGCTGAAATAGTTACACCTTTGTGTGACGGCGCTTGGTGACAGCCGAAAAGGCTCCCGAGATTTCTGGAATTGCGAAGACGCGGGTGATGCCGAGATACACGGCGATGCCGATACACCCGGCAATCCCGGAGCGAGCGATGCCCTGCGGGTCTGGCGCGGCGATGCGCCAAGCAATCAGTGAGGCGATCGTTGCAGCGCCGCCAACCCGCAAGACCATCGTGGCGAGTGGCGGAATCGGGAACGTTCCAGTGACCCGACGAACGAACACGAGGGTGACGATTGCTGCAATGACGTACGACAACGAATATGCGAGCGCTAAGCCTCCGATTCCGAAACGCGGATACAAGACCCAGGCCAAGACGATATTGCAGGCGTTCTCAGCGCAGTTGATGACAAAGGGCGTGCGTGTATTGCCATGTGCATAGAAAACGCGCAAGAGATAGAGGTACACGGAAAAGGGTACGAGACCCCAAGCGAACCCCGTCAAGGCGTGCGCGGTCGCAACGACAGCGCCGGACTGGAATTTTCCGTGCCGAAGGACTTCGATGATGCCTGGCGAAAGAGCGAGGTACATGCCAGCTGCCGGAATCATGACCAACAGGAGGTAGCGCAGGCCGGTGACGAATTGTTGCTGGAGACCGCGGGTATCGCCGCGCTTCACGGCGGTCGCAAGTTCTGGCATCACGCCGGTCATGATCGAGACTGCGAGGAGCCCGTGTGGAAGTTGGAAAAATGTAAAGGCATACAGATAGTGCACGTAGTCGCCTGTGTGCGCGCGGGTCACGACGTAGACCAGCGCGAGTTGGTTCGCTGCGACATATCCCAGGGTCCATCCTGAAAGCTTTGCCATGCGACGTACCGCGGTGTGGCGAAACGGGTTGTTGCGTGTGAACATTGCACCGCTCAACCTCCGCAACGGGACGAAGAGGGCGAGTGCCATCGCCGCGATGCCGAGCGTCGTTCCTACACCGAGCGAGTAGGTGAACGCTGTGTGGTGGGCCGCATAGTGGATCGCGCAATCGACACTGCTTTGCGGACATCGAGGGATCTGCCGATGGAGTGTCACCAGCAGTGCGATGACCACAATGTTGTTGAGTACGGGTGCAAACGCGGCGGCGACGAATTTGCGGCGGGCGTTGAGTGCAGCCGTGGCGAGAGCAGTGAAGCCGTAAAACAACATCTGGGGCATGAAGAGTCGTACCAGCACGGTGCCGACGTATTGCGCGTCGGAGCGCGACGCAGCACCGTCGACATTGTGCGAAAACAACCACCCGATCGCCGGTGCGAGCAACATCGCGAGCGCGGTGAGCGCGCCGAGTAACAGCAATGCGGCGGTGAAGACCGCCGCCGTCGCCGTCGAATCTCCGTCTTCATCAGCGGCGACGAAGACGGGCAATAAGCTCGCAGTGAGTACGCCACCGAGAAGAAGTTCGAAGACGATATTCGGCGCCACATTCGATTTGTTATACGTGTCGGCGAGCAGCGTGTCGCCGAGCACGGCTGCGGTAACAACAACGCGCACCAAACCGGTGAGCCGTGAGGCCAATGTACCGATTCCAACGACTGCTGAACGGCGCACGAGACGTGGCGGCGTTGGCGAAATCAGGCTGCTCACGCGTCCGTTACCGCCAATGGCAGCTTGCGACGCTTCCAGCCATGGCGAATCCACCAGATTGCCAAGAATGCCAACGAGCAATAGGTCAACAGCGATCCGTAGGCGCCAAATACTGTTGAATTCATTGTGATCGTGACCGGCTCGCCGAGAACAAGGCTTCCGTCGGGCGACGTCACGATGACGTGCACCGGGAACTCACCACCTCCGCGGACGCGCACCGAGATTCGTTCAGTTTGATTTGTGGGCGATCGCGGTAGATCGACGATGAGATCCGGTTCGATTTGAGCGAGCTTCGGCGATTCGAGATGAATACGGACGCGGAGGGTGTGGCCAGACGTATTCGTGATCGCCAAGGGAACCCTTGACCGTTCCGATGTGAGGGTGACGGTGCGTTTCGTGACAGCGACATGACTCGCGAATGCATCGATCGTCGCTTGCACGAGATCGAGTTGGTGACTTGCGCGTTCGACGGTTATTGCCCGATCGAATGCACGGAGAAATGATGCGTGAGTTACCGCGACGCTGGCGTCCCGAGGTCCGACAAGCTGGATGTAGCCACCGAAGCGAGCGCGGAGTTGAGTGGCACGCGGAACGTCAACGCTGAGCGCATGAAGTTCTTGCGGTGCGAGGTCGCGTACCAACGCACCGCCCTGACCGTTGGTTCCGGGTGCGATTGTCGCAAAGAGCTTGTCGATGTTGGTCATGCGGACGAATGGATTGTGCAGCAACACTCGTTGCAAGGCGTGCACGACGGCAGGTGAGGGCTCAACACCTTGTGGTGGGGTCAAGACCAAACCGGCTCCAGGTTGTGTCGCGCCCAAGAGCGCGATGGAAGCGACGAAACGCTGTGCGCGAAGTGCAGCAGGATCACTACCAGCAAATGCGAGGGCTGCGAGTTCCTGCGCAGTTGAGAGCACAGAGGAGTTCGATCCGCGAACATTGAAGCGTCGATCACGAAGAGCTGTATCAATTGGTTGAAGCGACCGTTCAGCCAGCACGACGTTGGTGACGCCGTGTTTCGCCAACGCGTCGAGTGTGCCGGAGTCGGCGTTCCATAGCATTGTGGCGTGTGAAGCGATGGACAGCTTCAATTCATGAGTGAGTAGGTCAGTTCCGAGGTCGAGTTGTTCGCGATAGATGCTGTTGAGGCCACGGCGTGTCAATGCGATTGGGTCAACGTCGGCGTATGGAGCGTTCAGGACCGATCGGGTTGGAGAGGCGAGATGCGTCATGAATGCTTGAAATGCAAGTCGTGACGACCTGTCGGCCGTGGCCGCTTCGCGCCACGAGGTCAGGGTTGCCGGTGTCGCGAGGACGGTGATTGGGAAGCCGACGTGCTCAAGCAGCGCGGCATCGGCATTCAGCGCCCGCAACCCGACGAGCGGTTGTTCGCTCAAGTCGGGGTTTGGGAGCCGCCATATCCACGCGAGGTCGATTGGATCTGGCGCAACCTTTGGATCTGTGACGACGAGCCACGTCAGAATGCGGGGATCTTCGGCGTGAAGGGCAGAGCGCGAACGCAGCGAGACCCGAACGGGATAGATGCCAGGTGCAGTGATGTTCAATGAATTGGAAATGTTGGGATTGCCCGGCATGAGTAGCGGAATCTTCAACGCGGTGATTCCGTGGCGGTCCAACACCAGGTCTCGTGCTTTGATCGGGAGTTCGACGTCGGTGCGAGAGGCTGGCGAGAGTTCACCGCCACCGACGAGGTCCCCGAACTGCACCGTCGATGTGACCGGAGCGAAGAGGTCGATCACGAGGAGATCGTTTGGGTCGGCATTGACGACCCCGAGCTTGAGATTGAAGCTGGTCGCTCCCATTCTGACCCAAGGAGTTTGGGCGACGAAGTTCAGCTGGCGAACGGGCGGCGGTGCTGCAGCAGAGGGATGTTGCGCCGTGGAGCTGACCGCAGCGATCACCGCCGCAGTGACAATCGCGGTCGCGATGCGCCGTCGAGAGGTGCTACGGAGCGCCAAACCAAACTGAGCAATCACCGTGGGGCAGCGTAGGCGCAGGCCTGAAGAACAAGGGACCAGCGACGAGGTACCGTCGTGAGATGCTGCTGATCGCGAGCGACGACCGCTTCGGATTGCACGACACGGGGCCCGGTCACCCTGAGCACTCGCAGCGCTTGGTAGCGATCCATGAGGGGCTCGAGGAACTTGGGTTGCTCAGCGACCAATCGGTTCGTATCGAACCACGACTTGCGAGTTTTGACGAGCTTGCGTTGGTGCATCCGCGTGAATACCTCGAAGCGCTTCAGCGTATGTGCGAGTCGGGAGGCGGTGCTGTTGATGGCGACACAGTTGCTTCCGCGGCTTCGTTCGAAGTAGCTCGTCTGGCAGCTGGCACCGGTCTCGCGGCGATCGAGGCGTTGCGCGCTGGGCGCGGTGCCGCCGCGTTCCTCGCTGTGCGACCGCCAGGACACCATGCGGTGCGTGCCGTTGGCATGGGATTCTGTCTCTTGAACAATGTCGCCATTACGTGCGCTGCGCTCACGGCACGCGGTGAACGGGTCGCGATCGTCGATTGGGACGCACATCATGGCAACGGAACGCAAGACATTTTCGAGCGTGACCCGAATGTGCTCTATATCTCGATGCACCAATCGCCGCTCTACCCCGGTACTGGTGCCGTCGATGAGGTTGGCACTGGGGCCGGTAAGGGTTTGACGATCAACATTCCGCTGCCACCTGGCACAACAGGAGACGCGTATCTCGAAGCGTTCGACACGATTGTTGCGCCTGCGTTCGCACGTTTTCAGCCCGATTGGGTATTGGTTTCGGCCGGGTTCGACGCCCACCGCGCGGATCCCCTCACCGATCTAGGCCTGTCGTCTGGGGATTACGCAGATTTTACGGCACGAATTTCCGCGCTCGTTCCCCGGTCCGGTCGGTTGGTGGTGTTCCTCGAAGGTGGCTACGACTTCGATGCGCTCCGCGACTCCGTCATCGCGACGGCGTCCACGTTGCTGGAAGCGTCTCGTCGACCTGAGTCGAGCACGTCAGGCGGACCCCACAGCGACGTCCTCGAGGAAGTGCGCCGCATCCACCAGTTCTGAGCCAGACAGAGAGCCAGACAGAGAGTCTGCAGAAATACCTCGAACCTGCCGAGAATGTCGGTACCGGAGGTGTGCTGTGCTTGATCTCGACGAACTACTGCGCGAAGCCGTCGCGCGAGAAGCATCCGACATCCATATCAAGGTCGGCTCCCCGCCGATTTTTCGTGTCGACGGCAGACTCGCGCGTAGCGACCGGGCACCTGCGACGCCCGCAGAAACGGAGCGGGTGGCGTTTGCCATCATGCCCAAACCGCGTGCTGAGGAATTCTTGGCGAACTGCGAGGCCGATTTCGCCTACGCGGTCGCGGGGCTCGGGCGTTTTCGGGTCAACGTGTTGCGCCAACGTGGCTCCGTTGGTCTCGTGTTACGGCGCGTCGAATCCACTATCGGCTCGTTCAGCGACCTGGGCTTGCCCAATGTGGTCAGACGCCTTGCCGAAAACCCTCGTGGCTTGGTGCTGGTAACTGGTCCTACTGGTTCCGGTAAGACCACGACGTTGGCCGCGATGATCGACCACATCAACGAAACCATGTCACGCCACATCGTGACGATCGAAGACCCGATCGAAGTACTCCACGCCGACAAGCTGTCGATTGTCAACCAACGTGAGGTTGGAAGCGATACCGCAGATTTTCATTCGGCGCTGAAGCGCGTGCTTCGCCAAGACCCCGATGTGATCTTGATCGGCGAGATGCGCGACACCGCAACCGTGCGCACAGCCTTGGCAGCCGCAGAGACCGGTCACCTGGTGTTTTCCACGTTGCATACGATCAATGCGACCGAGACGATCAACCGCATTGTCGACTTCTTTCCACCGCACGAACAGCGGCAAGTGCGCATGGCGCTCGCTGGGTCGTTGCGCGGTGTTGTGAGCCAACGTTTGGTTGAACGTCGAGATGGCGGCCGAGTGGCCGCGATCGAAGTACTCGTCTCGACCGGGCGCGTGTTCGACAAGATCTCAAATGCCGAAGAAACGCACGAAATCGAAGAAATCATTGCCGACGGTGAGTACTACGGAATGCAGACCTTTGATCAAAGTTTGCTCGCGCTGTATGAGCGCGGTTTGATCGAACTTCGTGACGCGCTGGCGGCTTCGACTCGACCGCACGACCTCCGCCTCATGATTGAACAGCACACCTTGGCGCAAGCTGCTGGCGTCGACGTGTCGTAATCGTTCAAGAAACCGAGTCGCCAACCGCGAGAATCTAGGCATGACGGCAGTTCCGCCCCGCTTGGCGCCCTATCTCGGACCCAACACCAACCTGTCGGAACTCGCTCGCCGCTTCGTTGCCGCTGGTCACGAGTGCTATTTGGTCGGCGGAAGCGTGCGCGACGCGCTGATGGATCGACCAATCACCGATCTTGATCTCACGACCGACGCGCGACCCCCACAGATCCGTGCAGTCGTTGAAGGCTGGGCCGACGCGATTTGGTTGCAGGGCGAACGGTTCGGCACGGTCGGTGCTCAAAAGGGAAACGAGAAATTCGAGATCACGACGTACCGGGCCGACGTCTACGTTCCGGAGTCTCGCAAACCAGAGGTGACCTTTGGCGACTCGATCGAGGTTGATCTCGGTCGACGTGACTTCACCGTCAACGCGATGGCGTTGCGGCTACCCGAACCCGAACTCGTCGACCCGTTCGGCGGTCTAGGAGATCTTGTCGCTCGTACGTTGCGCACGCCGTTGTCGCCAGAGGTTTCGTTCGGAGACGATCCGTTGCGAATGATGCGCGCGGCTCGTTTCGTTGCCACGCTTGGCTTCGCTCCGACCGACGAGATTGTCACGCAGATGTCGGCCATGCGTTCGCGTCTGCAGATTGTGAGCGCCGAACGGGTGCGTGACGAAATCAACAAGCTCTTACTTGCGGATGATCCTGGCCCCGGGTTATGGCTGATGGCCCGCACCGGATTGGCCGACGAGTTCTTCCCCGAACTCACCCGCATGGAACTCGAACAAGATCCGATTCATCGACACAAGGATGTGTTGGCGCATTCAATCGCTGTGGTGCAGAACACGCGCCCTGAACTGATCGTGCGACTTGCCGCGCTGTTCCACGATATTGGTAAGCCAAAAACGCGCGGTTACAGCACCAATGGTGTGACGTTTCATCATCACGAAGTTGTCGGGGCGCGTATGACCCGCAAACGAATGGTCGATCTCAAATACCCATCGCAGGTCGTCGACGATGTGACGAAGCTCGTCGAATTGCATTTACGATTTCACACCTACCGAATGGGCTGGACCGACTCCGCAGTCCGTCGCTATGTGCGAGACGCTGGCGATTTGCTCGACAAGCTGAATCACCTCACGCGCTGTGACTGCACGACGAGAAATAAACGCAAAGCAGAAACGCTGTCGCGCCGGATGGACGAGCTCGAGACACGGATCGCCGAACTGCGCCAACTTGAAGAACTGGCATCGATCAAGCCGCCGCTCGATGGCCGCCAAGTCATGGAGCATCTCGGGGTTGGACCCGGCCGACTCGTTGGGCAGGCGCTTGCGTTTCTCCTCGAGCTCCGCCTCGACGAAGGACCAATGGATGAAAACGATGCCTTAGCCCGACTGGATGCGTGGGCGAAGGAGCAGAAGGGCGTTTAGTTGCCGAGTTTTTTGGCGCGAATGACGACCGAATTGGGCACCACAGGCCCGGTCGAGGTGCGCTCGATTGGTTCGGGCTCGAGGAGCGTGTCGACGCTAAATCCAGCGCGGCCGAGCGTGCTGAACAAGGTGCTGATCGTCCGTTGGTGATAGCGGAACGATTCGTCAAACTCGGTGATCGTGAGCGGCGCTTCGTCGAAATAGGAACGGCGTACCTCAAGGCTGCCGAGCGGCAAGGCACCAGGCGCTTCGTAGTCGTTGCGACATGAGAGCCCTGCGGGGTGCGCGTGCGTAAAGACAAACATGCTTCCGACGCGAAGCACGCGATGGATTTGTCGCAACGCGCGATCAAGGTCCTCGACCTCGGCGAGGACACCGACGCTCAACGCGAATTCAACAGACTCGGCGCGCAACCAGGCGAGTTCTGAGAGATCTCCTTGGTGAAATTCGACCTTTGTTTTGGATTCGATTGCGTGCGCTTCAGCGATATCGAGCATGGTGCGGCTCGCGTCGATCGCGATGACCTTCGCTCCAGCGCGCGCCATGACTACGGCATTTGAGCCGTCGCCGCAGCCAAGTTCCAGCACCCGTTTGTCGCGCAAGTTTGGTACGAGTCGAAATTCAGCATCATCGGGGAGGTCACGCCCGTAACGAACGTGGTGGTGAAGCGTCGCACCAACTTCGGCGCGACCGGCGTGTGCTCGGTGCTGTGCGACGTATTGCGGTGCGGCGCGGTCCCAGGACTCGGTGTTCGTCATCAACATGCTCATTCGTCGAGGTAATACTCAAGGCCGAGATGGGTGATCTGATCTTCGCCGATCATCCATCGCAATGTGTTCTTCAACTTCGTGAGTTGAATGAACAGATCATGTTCCGCGTGAAGCCCGGGCGCAACCTGCGGTGACTTGTAGTAGAAGCTCAGCCACTCTTGAATACCACCGAGTCCGGCACGTTTGGCGAGATCGCTGAAGAGCACCAAGTCGAGGGCGAGTGGCGCAGCGAGGATCGAGTCGCGACAGAGAAAGTCGACCTTCATCTGCATCGGGTAGTTCAGCCACCCAAAGATGTCGATGTTGTCCCAACCTTCTTTGTTGTCGCCCCGAGGCGGGTAATAGTTGATGCGGACCTTGTGGTACATGTCGCCGTAGAGGTTCGGGTAGATGTCGGGCTGGAGGATCCCCTCGAGTACTCCAAGTTTCGACTCTTCCTTCGTTTTGAAATTGTCGGGATCGTCGAGGACCTCACCGTCGCGGTTGCCGAGAATGTTGGTCGAGTACCACCCGGCGATCCCGAGCATCCGTGCTTTGAACATCGGGGCGAGGACGGTTTTCAACAGCGTCTGTCCGGTCTTAAAGTCTTTGCCAGAAATCGGGACAGAGTGGGCGGTTGCATAGTCGCGAAGCGCTGGCGTGTCGACCGTGAGGTTCGGAGCGCCATTTGCGAAGGGAATGCCATCTTGCAGCGCCGCGTAGGCGTACAGCATCGACGGCGCGATTGTGGGGTCGTTCGCGTCGATGGCCTTCTCGAACGCCTCGATGTCGGTATGCGCTGGGCCGTTTTCAAGAAATATTTCGGTGGAGCCGGCCCAAATCATGACGATGCGTTCGGTCTTGTGTTCGTCGCGAAATCGCCCGATGTCTTCGCGGATTCCTTCGAGCATGGCGCGTTTGCTCGTGTGGTCCTTCACGTTCGGGCCGTCGAGGCGCTTGACGTATTGAGGATCGAATGCTGCCGACATGGGACGTACCGCGCGCAGTGCTTCAGCGACTGGTTCGAGGTGACGACCGCTGTCAAGCACTCCAGCGCGCACCGCTGCTGTGTACGCGTCGTCGGGGAACGGATCCCACGCACCGAACACGATGTCGTCGATCCCTGCGAGCGGCACGGCATCTTTGATGAGTGGCGAACGTCCGTCGGTGCGTTTACCGAGTCGAATCGTGCCCAGCTGGGTGAGCGATCCGATTGGTTCCGCCATGTTGCGCTTCGCGAGTTCTACGCCCGCGATCAACGTGCTTGCCACGGCGCCGAGGCCGACGGTCAAGACTCCGAGCTTGCCCTCGGCAGGAGCGATCGATGGTGTTTGGGGTGGGGCCACGGCTACCTCGTTGGTTTGGTTCGTTGTGAATCGCTGGGTTGGCGGTCGTTTGGCTCTGGATCGTTCGTCGGGTCGGGTTGGGCCCGAAGACCACGTGAAGTGCAACGTAGTGCTGATGATGTGGTGCGCGACGACCGGAGCCGACCGGGACGCACTTGAAGCAGGCCCGGGCCTCTACGATGCCAGCACTGTGATCGAAGCGCCAACGTCGAAGCGGGCAAACCAAGCGCGCTTCGAAACGCTCGATGGGCTGCGAGCCGTCGCGTTTCTTTCTGTGTTCGGATACCACTTCGGGCTACCAGTTCGCCCGGTGCTCGCTTGGGGTGGTGTTGGCTACCGGATCGTGCCGAATCTCGACCTCGGCGTGGAGATTTTTTTCGTACTTTCGGGATTCCTCATCTTCCGGCCATTCGCAGCGGCGAATTTGGTTGGCGCGCCGCGACCAAATTTGCGGTCGTATTTCCTACGGAGGGCACTGCGGATTTATCCGGCCTACTGGGTCGCGTTCTTTGGGTTGTTGGCGCTGGGTGAAATTCAGATGCATGGCGGACTCCGGGACTACCTGGCGCATCTCTTGCTGGTACACACCTACCTACCCGAGCGTTTGCAAACTCTGTTCGATGGTCTCGGACCATCGTGGAGTTTGGTTGTGGAGGTGTCGTTTTACGTCGTCGTTCCGATCCTCGCGTGGATGCTTCGCCGAGCAAAACTTGTTGGCCACGTGGTCGTATTGAGCTCGTTGACGGTCAGTGGGTTCGTCGTTCGTTACGTCACGATTGCCCATCCGGGCAGTGGGTGGGTGAAGAGCTTTCTCGGCGTGCTGCCGAAAGCATTCGCCGCGCTCGCCCCAGGAATGTTGCTCGCGGTCGCGAGCCTGTACCCCGCAGCGAAACTTCGACGCGTCGCACGGCCGCTTTGGATCTGGTGGGGTTTCGCGTGCGTGGGCATCGCAATGCTGATGCGGTTCGCGCACACCTCGGTCGCGGCCTCGCTGCGCGACGAGCGACGGTTCCCTGGCGTCGAGGAGTGGCATACGATCGTGACGCCTCTTGTGGCAGTTTGCCTCGTGCTGCCGTGCGTATTGATGGCGCATGATGGTGCGCTGCGTGGGATTCGTAGGCTCTTGGGGTCGCCCGGGTTTGTGTGGCTCGGCACCGTGAGTTTCGGCGCGTATCTCTGGCATCAGCCACTGCTGTTGGATACGCCGGGAGATCATTTCGCGCTCCGCCAGTCGGTGATGGCTCGTCACGGCGTGGGGTACGCACTTGTCGTCGGGGGATGGGTCCTCGGCGTGACGTTGTTGTTCGCGGCCTTGTCGTGGTACTGCATCGAACGTCCGACGCAGCGGTTTGCCAGAACGCTGACGACGCGAAAATGACGTGTCGGCCGGAACTCGCGCAATATGACGGTGGCGACCAGGTTCGGGTTGACGGGGATGGATGCGGTCGTAAACTCAGCCGGGTGCGGCGAGAAATCGATTACTCACTGGCTCGCAAGTCGATCGTCCGCGATTATCGCAGCGGTGCGTTGCATCGCCTCGACGTGTGCGATGCCCACCCGGAATTGTTGCGAGCTGCTCGCAATCTCGGTCGTCCGAGCGGCGAGACGTGTCCAGTCTGTGGAGTCGTTGGTCTTCGATACGTTTCGTACGTGTACGGAGACGCGTTGAAACTTGGGAATGGGAGAGCGATCGCGACGGCCGCCGAACTGCGAAAACTCGGCAAGGCCCACGACGAATTGAAGTGCTACGACGTCGAGGTGTGCATCGATTGCTCATGGAATTACATGATCCGCACCTTCTTGGTCGGACGGCGGGTCGCTGGTTAGCCAGCTTGTTGCATGTACTGATTTAGATCGAAATAGTCGCGCCACGCAGCGATTTTCCCGTCGCGAACTTCGAACGTACCCATGACTGGCAGTTCGATCGTCCGGTCGGGTCTCACAAATACGTCAACGCGTTCAGTCAGGACGACGTTGTCGTTTCCGGCGAGGTGCAGCACTCGGAATTCGATCCGTTCGACATCGGTGGTGAACATCGAAATCATCCCGCGAATCGCGTCAACGCCGACCATAGGATCGATCGGTATGTTGTGGTAGATGGCGTCGGGCGTGAAGAAGCTGAGGATCTCGTCGATGTCGAGGCGTGCCCAGGCTGCACAAAAATCGCCGACGATGCATTCTGCTGGTGATTGCGTCATGCCGACAGCCTGACACGCCGACAATGAAGCCAACCAGCCGAAGCAACCAGGAATCACAGACTTGGTATTTAGTGACGTGTGCGTCGGTGTGAAATTCCGACTGTACTTCTGGCGTTGACTTCATTATCGTCTGTGATGCGCCGGGAGCCACTGGAGCCCTGGACGCTTCGAAAGGACTACGCATGGTCATTTCATCGGTCGGTTCGCGCCCGCAAGTCACCGCACCTTCGATTGCTCGACGGAAAGGCTCGACCGAGCCCCTCGTGATGGTGACCGCGTACGACGCGCCGTCGGCCCGTGTGGTGGAAGCGGCGGCGGCCGACATGATTCTTGTCGGCGACTCCCTCGCGATGGTTGTGCTCGGATACGACGACACGATGCAAGTGACCACGGACGACATGGCGCATCACATCGCCGCGGTTGCGCGCACAAAACCGAAGGCACTGATCGTCGGCGATTTGCCTTGGATGAGCTACCACGTTGATCGGTCGGAGACGGTGCGTAACGCCGCGACGCTCGTACGGGCCGGCGCTGGCGCGGTCAAGCTCGAAGGCGGTCGCAAACGGCTCGACTCGGTGCAGGCGATTTTGGATGCCGAAATCCCGGTAATGGGTCATATCGGATTGACACCGCAGTCGATGCTTGCGCTCGGCGGTTTCAAAGTGCAAGGCCGACAGCTCGACGCCGCGCAGCGGATCGTTGACGACGCCATGGCGCTTGTTGAAGCCGGGTGCTTTGCGATCGTACTGGAATGCGTTCCCGACGGGTTGGCTCGGATGGTGACCGATTCGGTGCCTGTCCCGACGATTGGAATTGGTGCCGGTCGCCATTGCGACGGACAGGTGCTCGTGTACCACGATCTCTTGGGGATGTGTGATGGCACGCGTCGCGCTCCGAAGTTTGTGCGCCGCTACGCCGATCTCGAAGATGATGCGGTCGCCGCGGTCAGCGCGTTTGTTGACGATGTCCGTACTGGCACGTTTCCCTCAAGCTCTGAGACGTACCACATGACTGACAGCATGAATCAGGCTCTCGACCTCTACGCGACAAACCCAGCGTAAAGGTGCAGAGCAGGCCAAGAGAGAGGTACTCGTAGGTACTCAGTGGCCGGCGTGGTGATGCGCCCAGAATGATCCAAGTGCTAGCGGATTCAGGTAGCGGTCGAGGCTGAAGATCGCGAATTCGCCAATCGTGTGGCGGGTCACGTTGATTCCGCGCGCAGTCAACGCCGCGGGCAACGCTTCGTCGCGCGCCGAGTGCTGATACACAACCCACGTCGTGCTGTGCGCAGCGTCGACAGCCTGCATTGCCCACAATGCACGCGGTTGATCGATTGGCGAGGCGATGATTCCGTATCGGTGGCGGAAGGTCAGGGGATTCGCGAGCCAATAGTCGGCGTAGACGCGCGTGACGCCACGTTCGTGCAGCGCATGTTCGATCGGGCTTGTGTCGCTTGGCGTGAGATCCAGCAGCGGTTGGGGTGTTCGGTTCGCCATGTCGACGAGCTTCGTGGTGGAAGCGATTCCCACCGCCAACACGACAACTACGACCGCCGCTGCCGCCGCGAACCGATGGACGCTCACGACCAAGAACAACGCCAGGGTAGGCACGAGGTACAAGCCGTAGCGAGGTTCCGACACGAACACAGCGAGGTTGGGGATCGCTGCGAGAAACGGAAAACTCGCCGCGAGTACGACGATAAGCCGTGAAGAGTTCCGATCAACAGCGACGGGATGGCGCCAACGACGGAGTGCGAACATCGCGAGCGCGAGGACGACCACTAGGTAGAGGACGACTCCAAAGATTGCGAAGGTCCAGCCTCCGACGAACAGCGTCCTCAGCCCGAGTACCCGAGGCACGAGTTCGAATGTCACGTGGTGCAGGCGCGTGAGATACGACTCGAGAGCCGGGTCTTGGTGGAAGACCTTCGTTCGGTACAGCTGCAATCCGCGCAGCCACGGACTCATTCCGATGAGCGCGCCGACGCCCGTCCATCCGATCGACCGAATGGTTGGCCGTACTGCGGACGCGACCCAAATCGTGAGTGGAACCAGTACGAACATGGTTTGGCTCGACGTGTACCACGCGACTCCGATGGTGAGTCCGTAACACCACCACACCAGATTCGGTCGAGTTGCGCGGCGGGCAACGAGATGTGTTGCGAAGGCCAAGGCGCTGCACACGAGGAACATTCCCACCCAATAAAACCCTCGCTCTTTGGTCGCAAGCCATGTCGTTCCCGGCCACGCAAACAAGAGCGCGCCAGCGAGGCGCGCTCGCTCTCGACCGACGATGGGTCGTGCCGCGCGGCTCAGGCACCAAGCCGACGCGGCACTGAGCAAGAGCGGAACTGCCTTCAAGGTCGTTGCAGAACGGTGGACCTTGAATGCGAGTGCGACCATGAGTTGTTCGATCGTGCCCCCGTAGTACTGCCCCCAGAAAAAGAGCGCTGGCCGGTGGCCTCGGGCAACGACATCGGCCATCAGTGCGACGACTGATTCATCGGAGTCGAGCCGTCCGGCCGGGGAGCGCAGCACGGCGAGGCGCAGCGCCAAACCGATGGCGATGGTGACGGCACACAACACTCGCCACTGGAAGGGTTTCCCGTGCGAACCACGTTCCTCCACGCCACAAAAACTAGCGAGGGTGCGGTGGTGAAGGCAGCGCAGGAGCGAGGGACGAGCGATATGCGGGTGTTGGAGGATGCGGTGGTGAAGGCAGCGCAGGAGCGAGGGACGAGCGATATGCGGGTGTTAGAGGGTGCGGTGGTGGAGGCAGCGCAGGAGCGAGGGACGAGCGATATGCGTGACAAGCCACTCGCAGGGCCGGGCGGAGCAGGCCCCATATACCAGTGTCGTTGGGGTGTGACAGAGTGTTTCTTGATAGGAACCGTTGTCGGCACCACTGCTAGCTTCTCGAGGTTCCCTTGCCGTGCAATGGTGCGGCTGGGTACCTAATCGAGTTTCCGCCCTGCCCCATACCAGGGGCCCGCAACGCACCATGGTTGCGGTCCGAAGGAGGTATTGCCCATGAGTCGGGCGTACGAAGTGATGGTCATTGTCGACACGGACCTGGACGAGGAAACAATCCGGTCAACCGTCGAGAAGTGGCTCAAGCTGATTGAGTCACACGGCGCGGTGCGCGGCTATATCGATTTCTGGGGCAAGCGGCGCTTGGCCTACGAGATCAATAAAAAGACCGAGGGTTATTACGTGGTCATGCAGGCCCGTTCTGAACCGCCGGCGATGGCCGAGCTGCACCGGGTTCTTTCCCTTGCTGATGAAGTCATCCGCCACAAGGTGTTGCGCATCCCGGAATCGGTCTACGGACCGCCGGCGATGAGCGAAGCTTCGGCGGAATAATCACGGGACAGATGCAGAGCATCTGAACTGGAAGGAACGCAACCATGGCAATTGAAAATTCAGTCACGCTGATCGGCAACCTCACGCGCGACCCGGAAATGCGCTTTACGCCGAGTGGCGTGGGTCAAGCAATTCTTGGTTTGGCTGTGAGTCGCCGTTATCAAGACAAAGGCGGCGAGTGGAAAGAGGAGTCGGGCTTTTACAACGTGGTCTGCTGGCGCGATCTTGCTGAAAACGTCCAGTCGTTGAGTAAGGGCACGCGTGTGATTGTCACAGGCCGACTGCAGTGGCGACAGTATCAACCTGAAGGATCCGACAAAAAGACCACAGTTATTGAGATTTTGGCTGATGAAGTTGGTCCGAGTTTGCGTTGGGCGCGTGCAGAAGTGCAGCGCAATGAACGTAAGGGTCCTGGCGGGGGAGGTGGGGGCTACGACGGTGGTGCATCGGGCGGCGGTTCCCGTCCGTCGGGTGCCAACTCCGGAGGCACGGCGCCTTCTGGCGGCGGCTACGACGACTTTGGCGAAGAGCCGTTCTAGATATTCGAATGAGTCGCAACACTGCGTGACCGTTGGTCCGTTACGACGAAGTACCTGAAGGAAGCTCGCTATGGCGAAACCCCCCATGAAGAAGAAGGGCTTGAGCCCCGACAAGAAGATGAAGAAGAAGACGTCGATTCTGACGGCCGAGAAAATTACCTGGGTCGACTACAAAGATGTCAACTTGCTTCGGCGTTTCATGTCGGAACGAGCCAAGATTCGGGCGCGTCGCGTCACTGGCAACGATCAGCAGCAGCAGGCTGCGGTCGCGAAAGCAATCAAGCTTTCCCGAGAGATGGCGCTGCTTCCGTACAGCGTGCGCCAGGTACAGCAGCGCTCGAAGGGCAAAGGTCGCGGTGAACGACGCGGCGAAGCCGAACTTTCAGCAGAAGATGCTGGTATAGGAGCCGCAACGTATTCGGCTCCCGTCGACAGCGATGAGTTTGAAGACACGTTGACGCCGGATTCCGAAGCCAGCTTCGAAAACCCCGAAGCGATGAGCGATGGAGGTGACGACGAATGAAGATTGTGCTGCGAGATGATGTGGCCACGCTTGGTCGCAAGGGCGACATCGTGGAGGTCGCCGCCGGTTACGCACGTAACTACCTTGTGCCGAAGGGCCTTGCGATCACCGCGAGCCGTGGCGTGGTTGCCCAAGCAGAGGCGATGCGGCGCAACCGCGAATCCCGTGAACGTAAGGGCCGTGAGGCAGCGCAGGCGTTGGCAGCCCAGTTCCAGGGGCGCGCGTTGACAATCGTTGCCCGAGCGGGCGAAGGCGGCAAGTTGTTTGGGTCGGTGGGTGCTGCCGATATCGCGACCGCATTGCTTGAGCAGTTTGGTGTTGAGGTCGATCGTCGAACGATTGGCGGTGTCGACGAACTGTGGAAGGAAATCGGTACGCACGAAGTATCGGTGCGACTGCACGCCGATGTCACACCGACGCTCACGGTGAACATCGTGGGTCAGGACGCCTGAGCGCTCCAACGTCAGCCGATTTCCACAGCGTTTTCCACAGCTGTGGGAAGGAAAGGTCGGGCGGCCTTCGGGCCGCCCATTTCGTTCACCGAGGCGGGAGTGTCGCAGGGTGGGTCCATAGTGGCCTGTGGATGACGACGAGCGTGGTCCACAGCTTTTCCACAGGCAACGCCGCGAGATCCACTGGGTTGTGCCCTTCTCATCCACAGGCAATCCGTGCGATGGTGCTTATTGATCCGAGGGGGTCCTGTTTCGGTGGTCCAATTTTTCGAAGAAGCCCGTCAACAACGTCGTCCGCCAGAAAGTGGTCGGATACCCCCGCACAATCTTGAAGCGGAAGAGTCATTGCTGGGATCGATGATGTTGTCGCGCGACGCGATTACTGCTGCGATCGAAGCGCGCCTCGACGGTCGCGATTTTTACAAGCCAGCGCATGGGCATCTCTTCGCTGCCTGTATCGACTTGCATAGCCGCGGCGAAGCCGTTGATCCGGTGACTGTGGCAGAGAATCTCCGCCGCGACGGATTGTTGGAACCGGTCGGGGGTCAGCCTGCGCTCCTGCGCATTCAGGCGCAGACTCCGGCGTCAGCCAACGCATCGCACTACGCCAATATTGTGCAGGAATTGTCGTTGCTGCGGCGTCTGATTGGTGTCGGCGGAGATATTGCCGAAATGGGATACGCCGGCGGCGACGATGTGGATCAGACCCTTGACGCGGCCGAAGCGATGGTGTTCGAAATTGCCGAGCACCGCGTTTCCGATTCGCTGACGTCGTTGTATCCCGCACTGGAACAGACGATGAATGAGCTTGAGAAGCTCTACGACAGTGATGGGTCGGTCACGGGAGTCCCAACAGGGTTCCGTGATCTCGACGAAATTCTGCTCGGTATGCAGCGCTCGAATCTCATCATCTTGGCTGCCCGGCCTGGTGGTGGAAAGAGCTCCTTGGCGCTTGGGGCTGCATTGAACGTGGCCATTGAGTCGCGTAAACCAGTGTTGTTCTTTTCGATGGAAATGGACACGATCGATCTCACGAGGCGCCTGTTGGCTTCGGAGGCGCGTATCAATTCGCGATCACTACAGACCGGGAAACTTGGCGAACATGAATGGCCAAAACTGAATCAAGCGGTCGGAAGGTTGGCGGAGGCTCCGTTCTTCATCGACGATGACCCGCGGTGCACGATTATGGAAATGCGAGCGAAAGCCCGCAGGATCAAGGCACAGTACGGCGATATTGGTCTGATTGTTGTCGACTATTTGCAGCTGATGTCGAGCAACAAACGGATTGAGAGCCGTCAGGTTGAGGTCTCGGAGCTTTCACGCGGGTTGAAGATTTTGGCTCGCGAGATGCAAGCCCCTGTCATGGCACTTTCGCAGCTCAATCGCCAGCTCGAATACCGCACGGATAAGCGTCCGATGCTCGCCGATCTTCGTGAGTCTGGATCGATTGAACAGGATGCCGACGTGGTGATGTTCATCTACCGCGACGACTATTACAACCCGGAGTCAGAGCAGCGCGGCGTGGCTGAGATCATCGTCGCAAAGAATCGCAGCGGCCCGACCGGCACGGTGCGATTGGCGTTCATCGATAAGTTCACGAAGTTCGCGGATATGGCGCGCGAGTAACGGTACTGCGGGCCAGACTGGGCGATGCTGTACGCCACGCTGCTGACGTTGGCAGCAGCGCTACTGCACGCGACGTGGAACCTCATCATCAAGACCAGCGGAGATCGGCTCCTCGCCGCGTGGGGACAGTTTGTAGGCGGAGCAGTGTTATTTCTTCCCGTCGTGTTGTTCGCGGGCTGGCCGAATCGTTCGACCTGGCCGTTTCTTGCGGCCTCATCAGCGATCCATGTGCTGTATGTCGAAGGTCTGGCTCGCGCGTATCACCATGGCGACTTCTCGTTCGCGTATCCGCTCGCGCGAGGTGGAGGGGCGTTGGTCGCGGCGATCGGCGGGGCGATCGCCCTTGACGACCGGTTGCCGGCGCGAGCCTGGATTGCCTTGGGCGTCGTGGCGCTCGGACTCGGGTCGCTGGTCCGCCCGAGCACCGGACGTGTCGCAATCGCGTGGGCTGGTTTTACGGCGTTGGTCATTGGCACCTACACCGTGATCGACGCATCTGGGGCGCGCCGTTCGTCGAACGGATTCGTCTACGGGGTCGCCGTGACGATTGGCGCCGCGGTGATGTTGAGCATTGCGGGCATCGTGTCGGGCAGAGGCTCAGAGTTTGTTGCAAGTTGGAGAGTCGAATGGAAGCGATACGCCGTGTCGGGAGTCGCGCTCACATCGGCGTATTCGTTGGTGCTGGTCGCGGTGCGGTTGCCCGGTGTGCAGGTTGGTTATGTCGCGACATTGCGTGAGTCATCGGTGGTGCTGGGCGCGCTCGCTGGATGGCTACTTCTGCACGAAGCAATGGGCCGCGCGCGATTGGCCTCGTCGGCCATCGTGCTGGTCGGCATGATTGGCCTCGTCGTAGCAAAAGGTGCATGAACTGTTGTGCCGGTCGAATAGGACGCCGAGCGAAGCCTAAAAAAGGCGTAGGTGGTCGACGTCACCGCGCAGTGTCGCGATGTCGACTTCGATGCAAACGATCCCTTTGCTCTCGGCGAAGACCCTCGCTTGGGGCTTGATGCGGGTCGCCACGAAGACGCCAACGGTTGGTGCAAAGCGCGAGTCGAGGTTGAGTCGTTCTTGGTATCGCATGAGTTGTTCTACGCCAGCGATTTCTCCGACGCGCTTGATTTCAACCACCACCGTGCGCCCTGCTCCGTCTTTGCAGAGCAGGTCAACCGGACCGATGTCGGTGTAGTACTCGCGCTTCAGCAGTTCGTAGTCTTCGCGCAGCGCCGCGACGCGGGCCGCGAGGAGTTCCTGAAGCTCCGCCTCGACTCCATCTTTTTCGAGCCCCGGTTCGGCGCCGAATTCATAGACAGTGTCGGACAGCACTTCATGGAGTTCGATGACGAGGGATTCACCTTTCGGCGTATCGGCGCGGATGGCACCGTCGCGTTCGATGATCGTGCAGGGTGGATTCATCCAATTGAGCGGCTTGTATGCCTTGGCATCTGAATGCACTGCGATCGACCCGTCGCCCTTGAGCACTATGAGCCGCACGGCCTCGCCAAGGCGCGCTCCAAGGCGCCCCTGGTATTGCACGGAACAACGGGCTACAACCAAGCGCACGGTCCCGAGTTTGCCACGATCCCGCTACTACCTTCGCAGCGATGGTCGCCACCTCTGATCGACGTACTGCAACCCTTGTTGTTGCGTTGGTCGCGATGGTGTTCGCGGTCGTGGTCGCTGGCACACCAAAGCCGCACCGCAGTTCAGAAGCTGTATTGCGCGAACTCGTCTCGTTGCTGTATCGCAGCGATCATCGCGACGCACGTGTGGAGTACGACGTTGAGCGGGTCACCACGGTTCGACGCACTAGTCGAACTCAAGTGACGACCTGGTTCCGAGACCAACCGTATTTGGTGATGACACTCGCGGGTGATGCGCTGACGGTCGTCACCGCTTCGTATCGTGCGTCCTGTATTGCTGCGACCAGCAACGGCGATTGTTTGCAGGAAGCTGGGGGAGGTGGGCGGGTTGATAGTTCAGTCGGTATCTTCGCGGCGGTGCATGTCACGCATCGTTACAGCGCTGTAGATCTCGGACGACGCAATATCGCGGGTGAACCGGCGCGCTGTTTTCGCGTGGAGTTGTTGCCAGGCGCCGAAGTGATTGACGGTCTCGGGACGAAAGTAGATCTGTGTTTGGCTGGCGACGGTGTGTTGTTGCGCTCCGAGATCGACAAACCGGGCGGACGCGATTCCCGCGTCGCGGTCAGCGCTCGTCGTGGCGTGTCGGCTGCTGAAATCGCGAGGGTGGTGGTGCGATATGGCGACCACACGTTGCGCGGGATCTGATCGCACTCGCTTCACGCGCTGTGGCTACAGTCGTTCTCCTGTGGATTTCTACGGAGAAGTGCTCCAAGAACTCGTGATAGCGCTTGGTGGCGCGCTGTTTGTCGCGAACGTGTTCGCATTGATGAAACGCAAATCGGATCGAGCTGCCGTTCCGGAGCGCACTGTCGCGCGGGCGCGACCTGGTAGTCCGGTGCGTGGCTATCGCAACACCGCGAGTTCCGAGTACTCCACGGCACCGATTGCGCGTTCGGTGACGTACGCGCTGATCGGACTCGTGGTGATGATTTGGGGCATCGCTTCGGTGTTCCATTAACCCTCGCGGGGGTTGAGTCGAAAGGTTGCGTTCTTTGGCGGCGGAGAACAGACGAGGAACGCTGGCTGGCCCTGTTGGGCCCAAGGAGCGGTTAGCGACGCAATATCGCGCCGTCGAAGCGGTCGTCGGAATGAGCGTCGCTCACCGTGGCAGTCGGTTCGCTGGGACAGTGCAATCGGTTCGTACCCGCGAGATCGCGATCGTGGGTGCGACCGGGTTGGTTCGGAACTTCCCGTTGGAGATTGGCGCGTTCGTTGTCGACGGTGTTGCTGTGACACTCACACGCCCGGAACGCTCCCCGCGGTCAGCGCCGATCCGGACGGCATCGGGTTCGATCGCCGTCCCGCGAGCCAAAGCTCGCGTCGCGCGCGCGGCACGTATCGCCGTCGAGGGGATCCACGACGCGGAGCTACTTGAGAAGGTGTGGGGTGACGATCTGCGACTCGAAGGCGTTGTTGTGGAGCGTCTCGATGGACTCGACAACATTGAGGAGTTCGTGCGCGACTTTCGCCCTGGTCCCTCGCGTCGCCTGGGAGTCCTTGTAGATCACTTGGTATCGGGTTCCAAAGAGGCCAGGATCGCGTCGAAGATCGAAAGCGAATACGTGATGTTCACTGGCACACCTTGTATCGATGTGTGGACGGCCATCCGCCCCAAGGTGCTCGGTCTGGATCGCTGGCCCGAGGTTCCCAAAGGACAACCTTTCAAAGAGGGCATCTGTGCGGCGCTCGGTGTCGCAGATCCTCGGTTGTTTTGGCGTGATCTGCTCTCGAAGGTGCAGAGTTATCGCGATCTAGAGGCGAGCGTCGTCGGCGCAGTCGAGCAACTCATCGACTTCGTGACGATTTCACCTGCCGACAACACCTGACTGGAAACCTGACTGTTTTTTTGACTGGCAAAGGGGAAGAGCGATGCAGGATTTGCGTGACAAAGTCGCCGTCGTCACCGGCGGTGCACACGGCGTAGGGCGCGGGTTGGTTGAGGCGCTACTTGATGAGGGCGCTCGGGTTGTGATCGCCGACATCGAATTGCCGGTGCTCGAAGCGACGCTGCGCGATCTCGACGGGAGAGGAGACGTGTGGGGCCAACGAACCGACATTGCGGATGAGGACTCAGTGGCGGCATTAGTCGACGCGGTGTTCGATCGATATGGCACCTGCAACCTTTTGTTCAACAACGCCGGGGTGACGAGCGGCGGTGGCGGTCTGCCATGGGAACAGGAGCCGAACGATTGGAAGTGGTGTTTTTCAGTCAATGTCGTCGGCATGGCCAATTGCACGTTGGCATTCGTTCCGCGCATGTTGGCGACAGGCGATGTTGGTCTTGTGATCAACACGTCATCCGCCGACGGCGGATTCGCTCCCGTGCTCAATGCTTCGGTGTACGCGGCGAGCAAGGCAGCAGTGAGTTGTTTTACCGAGGCCCTCGCCCATAACTTCCTTCAGCAACACACCAATTTGCGTGCTTGTGTGTTGTATCCATCTGGCGGATTGCTCGAAACGGGTCTGTGGACCGCGCAACGTAATCGACCAGACGATTTGGCAAGGGTCCGACCCCGGCCCGCGGCGCCGATGACCACGATTGCCGACTTCAAAGCCGCGATGGAAGCCGCGGGAACGCCGGTTGCGACCATGGACGTGAACGAACTTGGTCGGTTCGCGATCGAACAAATCAAACAAGACAAGTTCATAATTAGCTACGACCTCGATAAGTTCTCGGCGCTACTGCACGTGCGCGCCGACGCGATTGGGAACGCAACGCTCCCGCCGCCACTCCATGCGTATGAATAGCCTCACGGTCGCGGGATAGGCCAGTCGTCTGTGCGCAACGCTGCGTCGGTTCCGCCGTCGATCGTGAGCACCGACCCGACGAAATATGTTCCTTCGAACAACACGAACTGCAAGAGCGCGGCGATTTCGTCGGCGGCGCCGGCGCGTTGCATCGGGAGTGGATACAGGTCGCCGAGGCTGAACATGAAGTCTTCGGTTCCCGCGGTCATTGGCGTGGCTGTATATCCGGGCGCGATTGCATTGAGCCGAATACCGCTCCGAATCCATTCGACAGCGACTGCGTTTCTGCGGACCCAACGGGCGATCGCGAGTTTTGTTGCCGGGTAAATCGTGATCCCACTTCGATCGGGTGCAGCCAATTGGCGGGCAAGTGTTTCATCGTCGGCGAGACACGCATCGGTGACCGCGAGCGGATAGCCCTGCATCGTTGTCGTCGAGTTGCTGCTGATAGCGATCGCGCAAGCGTTGGTACCTCGTGCAAGCATCGGCCGAAGCCCTGCGAGCGTCGCGACCGCGCCAAAATAGTTGATCGACACAGTGACGTCACCCGCGGCCCCGCTGACGCCAGCACCGGCAATGACCCCGTCGAGCACTCCGCCGCATTGTGCGCCGACGTCAAGCACCATTTTGGCGCGGCCCTCCGGGGATCCAAGATCGGCGATGACGTCGGCGTCGCGGACATCGACGCCTATGACACGGTGTCCATCGGCGATCAGGCGCGCTGTTGTTGCACTGCCGATGCCGCCCGCGGAACCGGTGATCACGATTGTGCTCATCTTGTTTCAGCCGTCCCTATCGTTGACTCGGAGCACCTCGCGTCCGCGGCCCTGTTGGATGAGCGGAATGTAGTGCTCGAGTGCGTCGTTCGTTTCGGGATCTGTGAGGTCGATGGTGCGACCGAGCTCTGCCGACATGTACGCCGCCATCGTGAGTCGGACGATTTCGAGGCCGTACTCGAAATTCAACAGTGCGTCATGTCCTGCGATGAACGCGTCGCGAGCATCAACGTTCTCGTCGGTGTAACCGTACAAATCCGGTTCGTTGGGTTGAATCGCTAGGAGTCCCTGTGATGTTGTCGCCTTTTCCAGTGCGAGCTCGGCGTCGGCGACACTCGTAGCAGCAACGTCGCCGATAAACACCTCAAGCGGTGACCGCAGACTGTTGGCTTCCAGTGCGTACCCGGGCCCTAGCCCATCAACCAACAGACGCAGGCCCTGTTTGTCATACATCCATGACACAGTGAATTGGGCCTTCGACAAATGATCGTTGGTTGGATTGCGGTAGGTGACGATCCCCGTCGCGAAGTCTTCTGCAGGATTGACGGAATAGTCGACGCCGTGACGTTCGAAAAGTTCGCGCCGCCATCGCGTGTTACCCCACTTCAAGAGGGCGACTTCTGCTGAAACACTCTCGGGGATGAGATGGCGAGGTCCGTACTCGTCGGGCGTGAGGAGGTACCAACCGACAGCAAGACAGTGACATCCCATGTCGGACAGCACGCCGCCGCCTTGCAACGTCGGATCCCAAAACCATGCGTTGTGGGGCCCGGCGTGTTCTTCGCTCGATCGAGCGAGACTGAGGGGTCCCATCGCAGCGCTCACACCGCGCAGTTGTGCCCGGGCCTGTTGCAGCATCTTCATGTGGATTTGGTTCTCGAAATACGCTGTTGGCACGCCGATTTCCTTGGCGATCGCGACGACACGCCTCGCCTCTGCGAGGTTGCGACCCAGTGGTTTCTCGACAATTAATCCCTTGAGTGAGGCGCCAGATCCCACGGCCTTGGCGATCGTTTCCATCGTCGCGACGCGACAGAAGTTGGGGGTAAAAATGGCCACGACGTCGACGTTCGGCACCATTGCTTCAAGGGATTCATAGATCGTCCCACTTCCGAGATTGCGCGCCGCGACGAAATCTGCGAGCGCCGTTGGTGGGGTGCGTGATGTGAGGCCAGCGACTTCGATGTCGCGGACCTGTTCGAGTGCGCGGAGGTGGAACTGCGTGATAAAGCCGCCGCCTACAATGCCGTATCGCAACGTCATGACTCGTACCTGCGCATGAAGCCTGAGTCAAGCATCAAAACTATTTCGAGGCAATGTGAAATCGAGAGGTTGTGAGCGTTGGCAGGTTGTTGTGAGTTCGAGTCGTTGACCGCGTTGCGACGAGAGTATTGCCGAGGTCATCAGCTCCAGTGCATGTAGTGCCAGGTCGGCGTTGGCGCGATGGGTACGGCCATGTTGTTGCGCCGAGAGCATGTCGGCGAGACCGATACCGCGCTCTTGCGGGATGTTCGGCGTTGCCAGTTCAAGGTCGCGCCACTCTTGATCGCGGATTCCGCGGATCTGCACTGGGCCAGCGAACGTATTTGGATCGGGAAGCGAAAGCGTGGCCTCGGTGCCGTAGATCTCGATGTTGCGGTACCGCGATGCCAGCACGTCGAAACTCGTCACCAACGTCGCGGTCGGACCTGTGGCGAATTCGATGAGACTTGATACGTGCGTGGGTACTTCGACGTTGATCATTTCGCCGCGGCGGGGTTTCGACCAAATCTTGCGTTGTGAGCGCGTGATACGCGCCGAGGCAGTGACCGCGTGGACAGGACCAAGCATTTGGATGAGGGCGGTGAGGTAATACGGACCCATATCGAACATGGGTCCTGCCCCGTGTTGATAGAAACTTTCAGGATTCGGATGCCACCATTCAGGACCGAAACCCAGCATGAAACCGTTCGCGGCGAGCGGTTCGCCGATGTCGCCTCGGTCGATCGCCGCCCGGCACATTTGCAGCCCGACACCCAGGAATGTGTCGGGTGCGCAACCGAGACGCACACCGTGTTGGGCTGCGAGGTCGACGAGCATGCGACCTTGCGCAAAATCGACGCCGAGAGGCTTCTCGCTAAATGTTGCTTTGCCAGCACGTAGGGCGGCTTCGCTCACCTTGGCGTGCGCGAGGGGTGGCGTGAGGTTGACAACCGCGTCGATCGAATCGTCGGCGAGGACCTCTTCAAAGGTGGTACTGCGCGTGTTGTGGACTTGCGCGAATTCTTCGGCGCGTTCGGGAATGCCATCAACGACCGATGCCAGTTCGACGTTGCCGAGCGTCCGCAGTGTCGTTGCGTACACCGGAGCGATCACCCCGCAGCCGACGAGTGCAACGCGACTTGAGGTACTCATCGCTGACCCGTTGACAATCCGGATCCCACCAGGTAGTCGTAGCTACGTTCAACTGCGTCGAACATGTCGGTCGCGCAGGAATCGAGTTCGACGATATGCCACTGCACACT
This sequence comes from Acidimicrobiia bacterium, assembly GCA_038228615.1. Lineage (GTDB taxonomy): Bacteria > Actinomycetota > Acidimicrobiia > IMCC26256 > PALSA-610 > F1-120-MAGs023. The sequence continues at coordinate 40,056 of JBBRPC010000004.1, forward strand.
GGGATTCGCCGCCAGCACCGCTGGCACGTCGATGACGCCGTCGCCAACAGCGACCATCGGTTGGTCGTGGGAAACGGCGGGACCATCCTTGACGTGAAGACGCGTGACGCGTGGTCCCAGCTCGGTCACGAGTTGCAGAGGATCGGTTCCGCCCACGCGTGCCCAGTAGATATCGACTTCTGCGATCACCGAGGTTTCGAGTTGGTCGAAGAGGTGCAGCAACGCAACGCGATTGTTGTGGCTGATCTGCAGTTCCCAGAAATGGTTGTGGTAGCCGAGCGTCAGGCCGTATTCATTCGCGATCGCATTTGCGCGGTTGATTCGAGATGCAAGCTTGGCGATCCCATCTACTGTTTTGAATTCGTCGGGGGCAGCGAATGGAATCACAACCGTGTCGGGTGCAAGTGGTGCATGTGCATCAAGTGCGGCGCGGAATGCGTCGCGTCCTTCGTAACCAATGTGTGCGCTTGCGAGGGCCAGCCCGGAATTGCGGAGCGCGTCAGCGAATTCCAAACCGCTCAGGCCTTGTAAGCCTGCGGTTTCCACGCCCGCGTATCCCTTGGCCCCAAGCCGCTCGAGTACTGGCCGAATGTCGTTGGCTGCGGCATCGCGCAAGGTGTAGAGCTGCACGGCTATCGGTTGCGCCATATTGGTACTCCTGTCGTTCTGTTGATGGAATCGTCGGCCGTGGGTTACGTACCGGGGTTGGATACGGCATCGAAGGGGGGAGGGCCGTGGTCGGAACGATCACTCCGTTCGGGCTGGCGGCCGAGTCGCAGCGGACTGAGTGGCGCGTCGACCATGAGGCCGCGCGCGACGCGCGCTTCGGCGGCGCCAATCACATCGAGCCAAGGTGCGAGGGACGCACTGCGACGAAGCCAGGCTTGTTCGAATTCGGACCACGACTCCCAGTTCTCGAACGCGGTGATCACGATCGCTTCATAGTCGTTGATCATCGCGACCCGAAATGCTCCGATTGTGGTCACGCCGAACGACTCGAACGCGGGCTTGGCGAGGTTGGCGTAGCTCGCAAGGAGGCGGGCCGCACCTCCTGGTGGAGTTGTGATGAGCTCATGGGCGTAGACCTCACCGCGAATCCGTTGCTCGTTGAGTTCGGTAATTGTGGGACTCCATGGTTCGGGAACGATGATTCGATCGGTCCCGCCCCGCCGGTATGTGGCGGCCTGTGCCCACCACGCTGCCAAGAGGGGATCTTGCATTGAGGGACTCGTCAGTTCGTGACGAAAATCGCTCACCAAACCATGCCAATTCGGGAGCTCCCACAGATTCACCACCTCCGGCCATCGCCCGGTAGATCCGACCGTGCCCCATACGCCGAAACACAATTGGCTCCGTTCGTCGCGGGCTTCCGGGCACCAGTTCGCGGTCATGTGGTGCATGTAGTTCGCGCGGTTCGCACCGTGAATATCGATGAACTCGTGGATATAGACGCAATCGTTGGTCACGCAGAATCCGTTTCGCAGAATGGTGTCGCGACAATATCGAGCCAGTCGCGCAGGATGTCGGTGCCGTCGACTCCCAGGCTCGGTGCTGGACCTTGAAATTGTGGTGGGCTCACGGTCATCCAAGGGATCGGCGCGGGAACCAATGACTGCGATCCTTGCACCAAGGGACTCAGGCTCCGTCGTGCGACGACGTGAGGATGCTGCGCGACTTCGCGGAGCGAGTTCACCCGTGCGACAGGGATTCGTTCCTGCATCAGCGCTGCCTCGACTTCATCCACGTCGCGCTGGACAACCCATGCCGCGACCATTCGATCAAGCTCACGTGCTGCACCTCCGACACGTTGCTCTGCTCTGGCGAAACGTTGGTCGTCGTGATGGTCGATGAGCTGCAACACCCGTGCCACTTGTGCATCGGTCGTCGCCGAGATCGCGATCCAACGATCGTCACGCGTGCAGTACACGTTGCGCGGCGCCGCGTTGGCAAGTTGGCTCCCGTTGCGTGTCGGCGAGCTCTGTGCAGGCTGCCAGCTCGCAAAGACAGTCGACTCGATTGCCAAGATCGGCTCGTAGATCGTGGCGTCGATGAACTGGCCAGACCCACCCAATGCATCGCGCCAATACAGGGCCGCCAGGACGCCGTTGAGCGCGCTGATTGCGGCAAGCGTGTCGCCGAGCGCGAGCGACGGTAGCGTCGGCGGACCCTCTGGCGATCCGTTGAGTTCGGCGAATCCAGCGAACGCTTCAGCGATCGAACCGTTGCCGCCGACGTCAGCCATGGGCCCGACGGTCCCGAATGCTGTCAGCGAAACCACGATGGCGCGCGGGTTTCGTGTCGCGATTTCTTCCGGCGTGCACCGCCAGTGTCGGAGCTTCGAAATCGGTTGATTCACAATGATGACATCAGCGACATTCGTGAGGGCTGCAAGCGTGGCGAGATCTCCGAATTGTGAATCATCGAGTGCGATCGAACGCTTGTTACGTCCCGCGAGCGCCCAGGCGGTGGATTGACCATCGGGAGACGACGTCGCAACGCGCCGCAGACCGTCGCCGCGCAACGGTTCCACCTTCACGACATCGGCACCGAAATCGCCGAGCATCGCTGCGAGGAGCGGTGCAGGGAACAATGCCGCGAGATCGAGCACTTTTAGGCCTCTGAGCGCGTGGTGGGTGTCGCGATCTGCCATCGACGCACATTATGGCCAGCGTCGGAGCGCGGGCCAGAGCGCTGCGTTCCGCGTTCGGAGGCGCAGGGATCTGGGATCGAAGGGTTCCGATCGGGTGTCGGCGGCGCGCGTCGGCAAACATTGCGTCATGACCCAGGAATACACACCACCACTTGACGACATTGCGTTTGTCCTCGACCACATTTGTGGCCTCGATGAGATCAACAAACTCGAAGTGTTTCGCCATGCAGAACGCGATGTCGTGCATGACTTGTTGAGTGAAGCTGGGCGCTTCTTCGCTGAAACGGTGGCTCCGCTCAACGCGGTTGGCGATCGGGTCGGAAGTGTTCATAATGCCGACAACACCGTGACAACGCCTCCTGGATTCAAGGAGGCGTACGCGGCCTATGTCGGAGCTGGTTGGGGTGCAGTCGCGGCCGCGCCAGAGTATGGAGGTGGTGGTTTTCCGTTCGTGGTTGGGGTTGTGCTTGAGGAGCTGATCTCGACAGCGAACCTTTCGTTCAGCATGTGCCCACTGTTGACCCAAGGCGCGATTCGATTGCTCGAACATCACGCCAACGACACACTCAAGGCGACATATCTACCGAAGATGATTACGGGCGAATGGTCTGGCACGATGAATCTGACCGAGCCCGACGCCGGGTCCGATTTAGCGGCGGTCCGAACGAAGGCCGAACCACAGCCTGACGGCACGTTTCGAATCAGCGGCACGAAGATTTTCATCAGCTTCGGCGAACACGACATGGCGGAACAGATTGTGCATCTGGTGTTGGCCCGCACGCCAGATGCGCCAGCGGGAACGAAGGGCATCAGTTGCTTCGTCGTACCGAAGTATCTGATGAATGCCGATGGCACACTCGGAGCGCGTAACGATGTCTCCTGTATTTCCATCGAACACAAGATGGGCATTAAAGCAAGCCCGACGTGTGTATTGAGTTTCGGTGAACATGGCGAAGGCGCCGTCGGCGAGTTGGTTGGACAGCTGCACGGCGGCATCATTGCCATGTTCACCATGATGAACCACGCCCGAATCGGCGTAGGGGTGGAAGGGCTTGCGCTGGCCGAACGTGCGTATCAACAGGCTCGTGCGTTCGCTGGTGAGCGGAAGCAGGGACGCGCATCGAGTACGCCGCGAGGAGAACGAGCGCCGATTGTTGAGCACCCCGACGTGCAACGCATGTTGCTCACAATGGAGTCACAAATTGAAGCGATGCGTCGATTGATCTACGCGACGGCAGCTTCAATTGATCATGCGGAACAAGACCACGAGGCGGCCTCTCGCGTGTACCACGACGAAATTGCCGCGTTGTTTACCCCGCTCGCCAAGGCGTGGTCCACCGATACCGGATTTGAAATCGCGTCGATCGGTGTACAAATCCATGGGGGGATGGGCTTTATCGAGGAGACGGGAGCGGCGCAGCATCTTCGCGATTCGCGCATCGCGATGATTTATGAGGGTACCAATGGGATCCAAGCGATTGATTTGGTCGGGCGCAAGCTCGGGCTACGTGGTGGTGACGTGGTGCGCGAGCACCTTGGCAGAATCGAGGCGACCATCGCGCAGTTAAGTGAGGTCGGCGAACTCCGCGCTACTTGTGGTGCATTGCGCGCCGCGCTCGCAGCCGCGCGGACCACTACGGAGTGGTTATTGGATGCAGCGAGCAGACCGGACGATGTGCTCGCCGGCGCTTCGCCGTACCTACGTATTCTTGCGATGTTGACCGCCGGCGAGCTCATGGCCCGTAGCGCCTTTGTTGCGATCAATGCCGGTGACGGACGCGCACAAGTGCGCACCGCGCGGTTCTTCTGCGAGCAACTACTACCAACCGCTGCCGCGCTCGTGCCTGCGGTGACCGCAGGAGCCGTGGCCCTGTGTGCACCGTTGCCAGGTTGAGCGTTCGACATTCGCCATTGCCGGATTAGGTGGCGGTGAGAGCAAGCAAACGTTCCACAGTGTTCCAATTGCGCGCCGTCGCCGTGGTGCCGAGTCGTTCGAAGAAATCCAGCGTGAGCTTCGATTGGCCAGCACCGGTGCCATATTGCACGAAGATCTCTGCGCCGTCGACGGCGAAGAGATCAAGTGGAGAACGCTTCGGATCGAGCCTGTCGATCGCAGCCTGGGTCGGCGTTTCGCTCAAAAATACGACATGAAGACGCTTGCCATCTGTGGTTGGAAATGGGACGCGCTTGTGGAGTGTCAGGAGCTGCGCATGGGTGCGGATCACAACAGGAATCGAGAGTTCGAGCTCCTGTTGGATGATTGCTGCGATCTCGAGGTGGATGTTGTCGGCGCGTGCGCGTGGCGTGAACGCCACGTTGCCACTTTGAATATACGTCTCGACGTTGGTGTGCCCCAACTGTTCCATCATGGCGCGCAGATGAGCCATCGAAATCTTGTTGTGCCCTCCGACGTTGATGCCCCGTAAGAATGCTGCGCTTCTTGTCATGGCCTTGCCGTGGTCGCCCCTGCGTCGGCTGGTGAGATGCCGATATCGACGAGATGATGGATGACATCGTGCAGCATGTAGCGAGAAATCGATTCGACGGTGAACGACGCGCCGTCGCTTCGGTGGCCAGTCCGTAGCCAAGTTTCGGGGGCAGCAACCTGTTCAAACGTCGAGGCGATGGAGCCCGCAACGTCGATCAGCTGTTGTGCTACCGCTTGGGGATTCTGTGCCGCGTAGTCGTCGAGCACCGCGGTTTCATCTTGATCCCAGTTGTCGTATGACGGTCCGTTTTCATGCAGCATTCGTCGTACTCGTTTGTTGTAGATGCTGTAGACGTCGCGAACGTGACAGCCGTATTCCAGCGCGGACCACAGGTACGGGTCGCGACGCTCTCCGGCTCCGTCGGCGACGAGCGCGGCACCCCACGATCGGGCGTTGGATCGAATCATTGTGGCAGTGCAATCGCGGTCGTGGCGCGACGCGTCGAATGAGCACTCGGAACATGGCCGCGTGAGCACCCATGTCCAGTCTTTGGTGTCGGGGTTGATTTGCATTCCCAAGACTCTAGAAAGTGAGCGAATGGTCGAGCGTCATGATTGTCCGACTGGCCGGATGTCCATTTGATATGGCCGGATATGGTGGTGGCAAAGGAAGGCTTGCATATGGTGATGTACGAGGAAATTACGACCCCAATCCGAGATGTGGCGTCCGTTGTGGCTGGTGTCCGATCGGCTTTCGACGACGGCAGGACGCAGAGTCTTGCGTGGCGGATTGGTGCGCTGCGGTCGCTCCAACGTGAGCTGCTGGCGAGGGAAGACGATGTGTTGGCAGCGCTTGCCGCCGATCTTGGCAAACCGCGGTTCGAAGCATGGGCGACAGAGATTGGCTTTACCCTCGCCGACATCGACAGCACTTGCGCTGAAGTCGTGAATTGGATTCGGCCGGAGAAGGTTGCGACGCCACTCGCGTTCATGCCGGCGAGTTCGAAGATCAATCATGAACCACTCGGTGTCGTTGCAGTCATTGCTCCTTGGAATTATCCGGTGCAATTGTTGCTGTTGCCAGCGATCGCTGCGATCGCTGCCGGGAACGCGGTGGTATTGAAGCCCTCGGAGCTCACGCCCGCGACCGATCGTGTCCTCGGCGAAATTGTTCGAGCGATGAACGACCCGGCGATTGCAATTGTTCAAGGTGGTGTTGGCGAAACTACCGAAATGCTTGCGCAACGATTCGATCACATTGTGTACACCGGTAATAGCCGCGTCGCCCGCGTCGTGATGCGCGCAGCAGCGGAACATCTCACGCCGGTCACGTTGGAATTGGGTGGCAAGAGTCCGGCGATCGTGACGAGGCACGCGGATCTTGATGTTGCTGCGACGCGGATTGCGTGGGGGAAGTTTCTGAACGCGGGGCAAACGTGTATCGCGCCCGACTATGTACTCG
>JBBRPC010000005.1:0-42727 GCA_038228615.1 Acidimicrobiia bacterium
GTGACGACTGCGGTCCAGCCCTTGCACATCGGTTTGCATTCGGAACCACAGCGCAATACCAGGGATCGCCAACCCACCCGCGGCATCATGCAGCAACTTCGGAATGAGTTCGATCTGTTCTTCATCGAGCGCTTCGACACGATGGTGCACGACAGCGCCAAGTAGCAACGCGCCGTATCCAGTCCCCGACATCGGCAGGTACGCAGTACCGAGCGCCACACGCCGGGTCGGCATAGTTCTTCGTGTATGGCGGATGACGAGTTCAGCAAGCAACACGCGACACGCTGCAATTACTTCGACGCAGCGGGCAACACCGCAACGATTGCCAGCACGACGAAATAGACCCCAATCAATACTCCCGCAACCAGCACAAGAGTCTTGTCGCGGAATGGATTGGGGCGGTCTTGACCGAGTTCTTGATACAACCCACAGCTCGAACAACGGCGCTGCGACATGTCGAGGTTCGCGTCGCACAAGCTGCACACATTCTGCGCCTCGATCGGATTGACGTTCGGCTGGGCGGGTGGCGGTGTGGGTGGCGGCGGCGGAAACTCGAACGATGTCATTGCAGCACTCCCGCGTTGCGGACGGCGGCATCGATGCAGTTCTTAAAGAGCATGGCGATCGTTGTGGGCCCCACACCACCAACACGTGGCGTGATCCACCCGGCGACTGCTTCGCAGCGCTCGTCGACATCGGGCAACAACTTGCGTCCTTCATACCTGACGCCACCGCCGACCACCACGCATCCCGACGTGATGTGCTCCGGCTGCAGAATTCCCGGCACGCCAGCGGCAGCGATCACGACCTCGGCCCGGCGCGTGTAGTCGCTCCAATTGGCCACCCCGGTATGCACAACGGTGACCGCCGCGTTTGCCGTCGGACGCTTCTGCGACAACAACAGTGCCAACGGTCGACCGAGCGTCGTCCCGCGTCCCAAAATCACGACTTCGCGACCCGAAATGGGAATCTCATAGTGCGCGAGCAGGGCCTCGATGCCCGCCGGGGTACACGACACGGGTCCTGGCATACCGAGCGCGAGTCGTCCCACGTTTTCAGGGTGGAGACCATCGACATCCTTCGCAGGATCGATCGTGAGCAGCGCAGCGTCGAAATCGATTTGGGGAGGCGTGGGGTGCTGCATGAGCATCGCATCGACCCGCGGGTCTTCATTGAACTCTCGAATCACCGCCACAACATCTGCTTGAGTCGCGTCGTCGCCGAGATGGATATGAGGAGACTCGCACCCAAGCTCCGCCGCTTTGGTTTGTTTCATCCGGATATAGCCGGCACTGGCGCTTTCATTCCCGACGAGAATCGTGCCCAACCCCGGACGGTGACCCGAGGCCAACAAGGCTTCGATGCGCGGAGCCAACGCATCGAACACGGCGGCAGCAACCGGCGCGCCTGGCATCATTTGAGCAGTCACGGAGTCCAAACTACTTCCGTACGCTCACCCGATCCCCCTCCGGTGACGCTCATCGTTAGTGCAGGAAGTGGCGCTCGCCGGTAAAGACCATGGCGAGGCCGAGTTCGTCGGCGCGAGCAATGACGTCGTCGTCGCGCACCGACCCGCCGGGTTGAATAACCGCAGCCACACCCGCCGTCGCCGCCGCCTCCACACCGTCGGCGAAGGGATAGAACGCGTCGCTGGCACAGGCCCCACCGTCGGCACGGCCGTTTGCTTTTTTGGCGGCGATCTCGCCAGACTCGACGCGATTCTGTTGGCCAGCGCCAATGCCCCACGCGACGCCGTCTTTTACCAACACGATCGCGTTGCTCTTCACATGGCCGACCAATCGCCAGGCAACTTCGAGATCGCGCCACTGCTCTTGCGTCGGTCGCTGTTTGGTCACGACCTTCCAAGAATCTCGCGCGGCCGCGAAGTGGTGCGGATCTTGGATCAAGAACCCTCCAGAGATCTGTCGGATATCGACGGTCCAGGGTGAGGGTGGCTGTGCCGTGATCAGGCGCGTGTTCTTGCGTTTTGCGCGCAAGGCTTCAATGACACCGGGGCCATACCCGGGCGCGATCACAACATCGGCCTGAGGTCCTGCGACCATTTGTTCGACTGTCGCGTCGTCGATGATCCGATTCACAGCCACGATGCCACCGAACGCGCTCCGTTCATCGCACGCCAGCGCAGAGCGGTATGCAGAGGCAAGATCTCCCGCGATAGCGGCACCACATGGGTTCGCGTGTTTGATGATCGCGCATGCCGGGGTATCACCGAGGTCGAAGGCACACATCCACGCCGCGTCGGCGTCGTACAAATTCAGGTAACTCAACGCGACGCCAGAGTGTTGTTCCATTGTGTCGAACCAACTCGTGGTGCCGCGCACCCTGTAACGAGCGGCGCGTTGATGAGGATTCTCGCCATAACGCAACACTTCATCGGTACGTTCCAAGGCAATGTCGACGTGTCGCGGTTGCGCGACACCATCTTGGAACCACTGCACAACATTCGCGTCGTACGCGGCAGTGAGCGCGAACGCCTCAAGGGCGAACGAACGTCGAGTGTCGATGCTTACCATGCCACTGTGAAGTTGCAGCTCAGTCAGCAATGCTACGTACTGTTCAACCTGGGTGACAATCGCGACATAGGCAAAGTTCTTCGCGGCTGCGCGCGTCATCGCCGGGCCACCAATGTCGATGAGATCAACCGCGCTGCTGCCGTACTCAAAACCCTCGGTATCGCCGCCAAACGGATAGAGGTTTGACACCACAAGCTGAAACGGTTTGATGCCGTATTCCTGCATGTCGGCAATGTGTTCTGGCTTTGTTGGCTCTGCGAGCAAGCCGCCATGGATTTTCGGGTGCAGTGTGACAACCCTGTGATCCAGAATTGGGGGGACACCAGTGATGTCACCGACATCCGTCACCGGAAGCCCAGCAGCAGCAAGTGCGGCCGCCGTGCTGCGCGACGACACCAATTCAACGCCAAGAAGATGCAGCCCGCGCGCGAAGTCGACAAGACCTGTCTTGTCATACACACTCAGAAGCGCTCGTTCAATTTTGATACTCACAGTTCAACTTTCAGCTCGCCGCGCGCAACGCGCGCGATCACCTCGGGATACAGCCGTCGCTCAACTGCCTTAATACGTTCGTGCAGCGTCGCCTCAGTGTCATCGTCGAACACGGGTACTGCCTCTTGCGCCAGAATCGGGCCGTCATCAACTGCGAGCGTCACCACATGCACGGTGCAACCCGTCACCTTGACCCCAAACGCCAACGCATCGCGCACCGCATGCCAACCTTTGAATGAGGGTAACAGCGCCGGATGCGTGTTGATCATCCGTCCGCTATACGCCTCGTGAATCGGCCACTCGAGAATCGTCCCGAACCCTGCCATTGCGATGAGATCGAGGTTGTGCGCATCGAGTGTCGACACGACCTCACGCGTGTATTCGACACGATCAAAGCCACTCGTGAAATCGCGTCGAGCAACAATTTCAGTCGCAATATTGTGCGCCGCGGCAACATCGACTGCACCACATTCACGATCGACAAGGACCATCGCGATGGGCAAGTCGCCCCGATCGAGCATCGCGTGCAGAATCGTGCCACTCCCCGACGCCAGCACTCCGATCCGCACGGTGTTCGACTCTAATTGGTGCCCGAGAAATGCGTCTGGTCATGCACATCGATCGGCGCGAGCGCCCATCTCCCCGGAACCAGCGACAACCATTAGCCTCCCCTGCTTATGCGCGCACGAATCACGATCATCTTGACGCTGACCGCAATCACGCTGCTCGGGGCGTGTGGTTCCGACAACAAGGCGGTGAAGGTCGTTCCGGGCGCAGGCGGCGCACGGACGTGCAACGCTCCGGCGGCAAGCGGCAAACCGACCGTCGGGTTGCCGTCGACACCTGCGACAAAACTCGGCATCACCGACAACAAAGTTGGGTCCGGAGCAGTCATCAACGAACACGCGACGGTCACGGTGCAGTACGTCGGTTGTGGCCAGATCTCTGGCAAACAGTTCGATGCATCGTGGGATCGCGGCCAGCCAGCTGAGTTCAACATCGATGAGGTCATCCCTGGATGGACGCAGGGCCTGCTTGGTATGAAGATCGGCGGGCGACGCACGCTTGTCATCCCCGGCGCGATGGCGTACGGCACGAATCCGCCGAGTGCCGATATCAAGCCAAACGAGACGCTCGTCTTCGTCGTCGACTTGATCTCGATCGCACCGCCAGTCGTCACCACAACAACCACGCCAGCCGATCCCGCCGTAGTCGCCGCGATCGCCAAGCGCGGCAAACCGACCGTCACCGTTCCCGCCGCGCCTGCGACCGCGCTCAAAATCGTCGACAATGTTGTGGGAACCGGAGCCACCGTCGCGGCGCATTCAACAATTACCGCTCAATACGTCGGCTACGGACAAATCAGTAAGAAGCAGTTCGATGCGTCGTGGGACCGAGGCGCGCCCCTGACGATCAGTATCGACGGCGTCATCCCTGGATGGACCAAAGGACTTCCCGGTATGAAGGTTGGCGGTCGGCGAACCCTGATTATTCCTGGCGCGTTGGCATACGGTCCGAACCCGCCGAGCAACGATATTCAACCGAACGAAACACTTGTCTTCGTGATCGATCTGATCGCGGTTTCCTAGCCACACGACATCACCAAAGAAAGAGCGAGCCATGTTGGAAGAAATCGAAGCGCGCGGTAAGCCGGTCATCACGGTTCCCGACGCACCAGTCTCGGAAATGCAGATCACCGACGATATCGAAGGTAGCGGCGCGACCGTTGCCGTCGGTGGCCACGTCACCGTGCACTACGTCGGTGTAGGACAGGCATCGGCACAACAGTTCGACGCGTCGTGGGACCGTCGCGAAGAAATCAGCTTCGGACTCAACCAAGTCATCGCTGGTTGGCGCGATGGTCTTGTTGGCATGAAAGTTGGCGGCCGGCGGACGCTCGTTATCCCTGGCGACCAGGCGTATGGCAAGAACCCGCCGAGCGGGTCAGGTATCGAAGCGAATGAAACACTCGTGTTCGTCATCGACCTCATCGCAACGCGCTAGCACGTCGAACACACCTTCGCGACCGCGTTGGGTGCTGTTAGAGATGCTGCACGATTTCGACCATGAGTTCTCCAGCCGCGGTGGGATTCGCCCCAACTTTGACACCCGCGGCGCTGAGCGCTTCCATCTTCGCGGCTGCCGTGCCTTTGCCTCCGCTCACGATCGCGCCGGCGTGGCCCATCTTTTTACCCGCCGGAGCGGTCTGGCCAGCGATGTAGGCAGAGAGCGGCTTGGTCATCGATGATTTGATGAACTCGGCAGCTTCTTCTTCCGCCGAGCCGCCAATTTCCCCGATCATCATCACGGCATGCGTTTCAGGGTCGGCTTCGAACGCCTGGAGACAGTCGATGAAACTGGTACCGGGAACCGGGTCACCACCGATGCCCACGCATGTGGTGACGCCGATGCCTTGCGCCTTGAGTTCATACAGCGCTTGGTAGGTGAGTGTTCCTGAACGACTCACAATGCCGACGTTCTTGGCACCATGCACTGCTTCTTTGGCGATATGGCCAGCGGTGATCCCGATGTTGCACTTCCCTGGGCTGATGATCCCTGGGCAGTTCGGACCGAGCAAACGCACATTCGGAAAATCTTGTTTGAGCTTGTTGAAGAACCACGCTTCGTCGTGCCCAGGTACGCCCTCGGTGATGCACACGATAAACGTGATTCCGCCTTCGGCCGCTTCCATCACCGCGTCTTTCACGCCGGCGGCGGGAATAAAGATGCAACTTGCGGTCGCACCAGTTTCCTTGACCGCTTCGGCGACCGTTGCGAACACTGGAATGCCGTCGACGTCGGTGCCAGCCTTCTTCGGGTTGGTACCTCCCACGACCTTCGTGCCGTATGCGCGGTTCAAGGTGCCGTAGTAACGGCCCTGCGAACCGGTGAGGCCCTGGTAAATGACCTTGGTATTTTTGTCAACAAAGATCGACATGATTGAACCTCAGCGAGATGCGAGCTCTACGGCTTTTTTTGCCGCGTCGAGCATGGTTGGGGCCATCTGCAGCTTTGCGCCGAGATGCGGTTCGAGAATCGCGCGGCCTTCGTCGGCATTGGTGCCGTCGAGGCGGATCACGATTGGGCTCTTGATGTCGATTTGGCCGAGCGCGGTGACAATCCCGTTCGCAACTTCTTCGCCGCGCGTGATTCCACCAAAGATATTGATGAAAATCGACCGCACTCGAGGGTCGTTGTCGATGATTGTCAGCGCACTGACAAACTTCTTAGCGTCGGCACCGCCGCCAACATCCAAGAAGTTGGCCGCAGTTCCACCCGCCTGATTCACAACGTCGAGGGTACTCATCGCGAGGCCTGCACCATTTGCAATGATCCCGACCGAACCTTCGAGCCCGACATACTGCAAGTCGGCCTGGTGAGCTGCTTCTTCGCGTTCGTCGCGAATCTGCATCGCTTCGAATTCGGCCCAATCGTGACGGAACTCGGCGTTGTTGTCGAGACTCACCTTCGCGTCGAGCGCGTGCACATTGCCTTCTGGCGTCACAATCAGGGGATTGATCTCGGCGAGATCCGCATCGCCCTTCACGTACGCGTCGTACAGCTTCAGCAACAGCCCGACGGTCTGGTCGGTCACACCCGGGTTCAATTTCGCGGCAATCACCCAATCGCGGCACTGCGATTCGCTCAGCCCAGCAACTGGGTCGATGTGAATCTTTGCGATCGCGTCGGGGTCGTGCTCGGCGACGGTCTCGATCTCGACACCGCCTTGCGCGCTCAACATTCCGAAGTACTGCTTGGCGGATCGATCGAGCGTAAAGCTTGCGTAGTACTCCTCGCTGATATCAGAAGCATGTTCGATCCAGACGATTTCGACGATGTGGCCCTTGATATCCAGACCCAAAATGTTCGTGGCGTGCTCACGACATTCATCTGGATTGGCCGCGAGCTTCACGCCACCCGCCTTGCCGCGTCCGCCCACAAGTACCTGAGCTTTCACCACGACCGGATAACCGACTCGGTCCGCGGCAGCAACCGCTTCGTCGACTGTCGTCACCGCTTCGCCTGGTGAAACCGGAATGCCATACTGGGCGAACATCTGCTTGCCCTGATACTCGAAGAGATCCACTGCCTGCCTCGTCCTGTGGGCTGTCGAACCGAATTCTTCTCTGCGGCCGATGTACCGTCGCCCGAGAGCGGCGCAACCCTAGAACGGCGCCGCCAACGCACACCAAGCGAGTGACGAAATGGACGATTCCCAACAAGGTTCCCAGACGTACAACGCGACAAGAACCGTCTTGATGGCAGCGGCATCGATTTTGGCGGTCGGCCTCCTGATTGCGGGAGGCATCTATTGGTCCTTGCGGCGCGGCGACGGGACGGGCTCGGGATGCGGCGGAACACGGCCAATCGGCAGTACCGCGGGCCTCCTCGATGATGCCAAACTTTCGCCCTACAACGGCACCCTCGGCGGGCGCTGTGAGTATTGGATCGCGTACCGCAATGGCCATCTTGTCGCAGTCAAGCCGCACATCGTCGACAAGACGTGCTCATTGATGTGGGACTCCAGCCGCAATTCATTTACGTGCGCTCATGACACGGTGCCGTGGAGCGAAGTGCAATTTTGGCCGTCGCAAGAAATTACTAGCGGGCCCAACAACGGTGTCTTTGAAATTGACTTTGGAACATGAAGCTTGCTTCTAGGCCTTTTTGAGGGGCGCCCAGGCAAGCAGCAACGTCTTTTGGCCAATCTCTTTGAAGTGCACATCAGCTTCGGCCTTGTCACCTTGGCCTCGGATGTTCTGAATCACACCTTCGCCATATGTGGCGTGCACGACATCGTCGCCGACTGAGAGGCCAGCCTGATCGGCACCACTCGGAGCTGGGGTCACAACTGGGCGTGACGCGGCGCCACCACCTCCAAACGTTTCGCCCCGGCGCACCGCAGTCGCAACCAGCGATTCGCGGTGCGCTCCGATTCCTCCGCCGCGACGACGTTTCGCACCGATTTCTTGCACCAACTCGGGCGGAATTTCGTCGAGGAAACGGCTCGGCGGGTGATAGTCGGTGGCGCCGAACAACATGCGGCTCCATGCGTGGCAGAGATACAGATGACGCTCGGCACGAGTGATTCCGACGTAGCAGAGGCGCCGTTCTTCTTCGAGTTCCTCGGGTTCGCCAAGACTGCGAAAGTGTGGAAAGACACCATCTTCCATGCCGAGCAGAAACACGATCGGATACTCGAGCCCTTTCGCCGAATGCAACGTCATCAACGTGACAGAGCTCTGTTCCGGATCGCTCGAATCCATATCCGTCACGAGCGACACACCTTCGAGAAACGCCTGTACACGTTCGATCCCAACGAGCGGTCCGACTTCGCCAGCATTCGCACCGCCGCCGGGCTCGCCGAGGCCAACACCACCGATTCCAGCAATTCCATCGAGGTCGCCACGATCAACTTGTTCATCGAACTCACGCGCAACGCCCACAAGTTCTTGGAGATTTTCGATCCGACCTTGGGACTCAATCGATCGTTCGGCTTCGAGCTCCGACACATAGCCGGTTCGCTGCAACACCGCCTCGAGCACCTCGCCCACGCCAAGATCCGGAGCATCGGATTCGATGTCGTGCATGAGTTCGAGCAGCTCGTTGATTCCACCGAGTGCCCTCCCCGTCACACCGGCGTCGCTCGCATGACCGAGGCCGTCTCGGAACACAAGTTCCGCGCCCTTCGCGTAGCTTTCAATTTTCGCGATCGAAGTATCACCGACACCGCGTTTTGGAACGTTGACAACACGCTTCCAGCTGACTTCATCGTCGGGGTTGACCAAGGCGCGCAGATACGACAATGCATCACGGATCTCCTTGCGGTCGTAAAACTTCGTACCGCCGAACACTCGGTAGGGAACGCCGGCACGCACGAGCTGTTCTTCCATCACTCGACTCTGTGCATTGGTTCGGTAGAACACTGCAACGTCGCCGTATCGAAACTCACCGCCATCAACATGCTTGCGGATCTCACCCTGCACGAATGCCGCTTCATCATGTTCGTCTTCAGCCTGATACCGAACGATCTGTTCACCGTGTCCGAGTTCCGACCACAACTGCTTCGGCCGGTGCGATGGATTATTTGCAATCACTGCATTTGCAGCGTCAAGAATCGTCTGGGTGCTGCGATAGTTCTGGTCGAGCACGATGACCGTCGTGTCGGGAAACGCTTCTTCGAAGCGCGCGATGTTGCGGAAATCCGCGCCGCGGAACTTATAAATCGACTGGTCGTGATCGCCCACCGCCATGACGCTTCGGTGTTCTTCGGTGAGCATCCGCACCAGTTCCCATTGCGCCACGTTTGTATCTTGGAACTCATCGACGAGCACATGACTGAAATGCCCGCGCCAGCGTTCGAGCGCGCTCGGATGCTCACGAAATAATCGAACCGCGAGCACCAACATGTCGTCGAAATCGACCGCACTCGCTTCCTGGAGCCGCCGTTGGTACTCGGAATACACCTTCGCGATACGAACCTCGTGCGGGCCAAACGCCAATTCTGCGAACTGGTCAGGCAAAATGAGTTCGTTTTTCAGCGAGGAAATCTTGTGATGCAATGCACGAGCGGTGAACCGTTTTGGATCCAGTTCCATGTCGCGCCGCACCCAATCGACGAGGCGAACCGCGTCGGCCTGGTCGTAGATCGTAAAGGCGCTGCGATATCCCAACAGACTGCCTTCGCGTCGCAAAATACGCGAACACGCAGAATGGAATGTGCTCACCCACATTCGCTGCGCGACGGGCCCAATCAATTCACCAACCCTGGCCTTCATCTCAGCCGCGGCCTTGTTGGTAAAGGTGATCGCCAGAACTTGAAACGGCGAAACGCGCTCCTCAAGTATGAGATGTCCGAGCCGCCGCGTTAGCACTCGAGTTTTGCCGGAACCGGCCCCTGCGACCACTAACACGGGCGACGGTTTGATCGTGACGGCCTCCAACTGCGCTGGATTCAGATCGGCGTAGAGGTCGGCTTCTGCGGGAATCATTGGGGCTCTGACGGTAGCAGCAGCATGCGACACGGAGCGCGCGTATGTTCGTCTCGAACGCGATGACCAGGATTCCTTTGGCAACAGTTGCGAGGGCCCAAGATTCACAACAACGCGGATGACCGGCTCTCAGAAAAGTCGCGCGATCGTTGCCGACAACGCAGCAGCTTCTGCGTCGGCACCCGGATCTGAGTAGTGCACTCCGTCCGGGCGGAGTCGCAAGTTCACGGGACAGTCGCGCTGCTGCACCAGATCAGTCACGCTGGTACGAACCGACGACGACGCAACTGCCTTTTCGACATTGCCAACCGCCACAATTCGGTCGTGCGAGTACCAGGGCGCCTTGGCATCATTCACCGAACTGGTATCTGTAAAACACGGCGGCGCGATCCACAGCACGCGCGCTCCGCCCGCCCCAAGCAATTGATTCGCGGCGTTCACCGAGCTGCGATAGTGCATGTTCCAAAGTGAACTTCCAGGCGATGCCCATGTCGTTCTGCCATCCCACGATGCGTCGTATACGTCCCACGCGCCGAACAACACAACCACGACATCGGGGTGGAGTGCAGCAATTGCCTGCCGCCATTGTTGACGCACACCACAGGCATCGACGCCGCGATGCTCGATCCCCCAATAACCTCGAACATCGGCATTGTCGAGCAGCCCGCATCCCAGTTTGCCGTAGTTGCTGACCTCAATACCGAGCCGTGCACCCCAACGCTGAATACCACGGCCAAGCGTCAGCGCAACCGAGTCGCCGACAACCAAGATCCTCGGCGCTACCCGTGGCGCGACCGAAGTCGGCGGAGCAGGCACCGGTTGATACGGGTGAGGTGTGCGACTCGTTGGAGTTGTTCCGGTACCTCGAGCCACGGTGCGGACCGTCGTCGGCGACGTAGGTGCGGGACCTTTTGATGTGGTCGTTCGATGCACCATTGCGAGCAACCGTTGTAGCGACGTCGACATCGTTGACGGTGCGGCGGCCGACGGGGTGAGCGCCGCGACGGGTGCAAAGTGAATTGCAAGTGGTGGCGCGATCTCGCCCACATTCAACGCGACCAAGAGACAGGTAGTGATACCTGCCGCGACTGCCGCGAAATTCTGACGGCGCGAGCGTAAAACGCGGCGGTTGCGAATTGGCATCTCAAGCAAGCGATACAGCGCACTCGCAAGCGTCACCGAGGCAATGACACGTATCGCACTTACTTCGCCAGAGCTGAGACCGGTCCTGCGCGTCGTGATCAGCAAAAAGAGCGGCCAATGCACGACGTACACGCCGTAGCTCACACGCCCGAGGGCACAAAGCGGGCGCCAGGAAAGCAATCGTTGCAACGGACCCGGCACCAACGCTGAAGAGATCACCAACGTTGTCAACAAGGCGTAGGCGACGAGTTCGCCCCGAAAGAGCCCGGAGTCTCCGACTCTCGCTTGCGTCATCGCCCAAATGCAGACTGAGAATGCTCCGATTCCACATGCATTGAGTGCGCGCTGCGCTCGCGCTTTCAGCAGCGGTAGCCGATGCGCCGAGAGCCACGCGGCCAGTATCCCGCCAATCAGAAACTCCGCGGCGCGGGTATCTGTGCCGTAATACGCACGATCGAATGAGCCATGGCCGACCGACCACGCTCCGAGTGCGATCGATCCTGCCGTCAGCAATCCCAGCGCCGCAGCGAACCACGATCGGCGGCCTCGGGTGAGCCACAACAACACGGCAACAAACGGAGCGAGCAACAAATAGAACTGCTCCTCTACTGCAAGCGACCAGTAATGCAGCAACACCGAGGGCGTGCCGAATTGCGAGGCGTATGCCTGGCCGGCAAACAAGAACCGCCAGTTCGCAACATTTGCCAATGCACTCAGCGCATCGCCGCGAAATGCAGGCGCCGACGTTGGGTCGTGCAGAAGTGAGGTCGCAATCGCGCCAAGCGCAATTCCTATCAACGCGATTGGTAACAACCTGCGGATCCGTCGAGCGAAGAACGCTCTGAGTGCGATCCTGCCGTGCTCTGCCCGTTCGCTGAGTAGCAGGCCTGTGATCAGGAAGCCTGACAGCGTGAAGAACGTCGATACCCCAAGAAATCCACCGCGGAGTCGGCCGTCGTGAAAGGCCAGCACGGCGATAACAGCGCCAGCGCGAAGACCATCGAGGCCGGGAAAGTACCGCTGCGAACTGCTGGACACCCTCCAACTATTGCCGCGAACAACGCACGACATCCACCCCGATGAGCACTGACGTGACCGGAGTCTCCGTCTCTTGCCTTAAGAGAGCTCCGCGATGGTCCGAAACACGAGGGTCAGCTTGATCCGTTCCTGAAAGTGTCCGATGCCTCCGAGGTCACCTCGCGTCACAGCTGCGATCATCGCGATTGTCTTGGCGTTGCTCGCCGGATCCCTCGCGGCGTCGGCGGTGGCATCGCCAGTCCGGAGCGGAGCATCTGGAGTCAGCACGCCGACGGTGCAAGTTCTCTTGATCGGTGACTCCATCATGGATCAGCAAGGAGAGGCGGCAGCCTTCGTACTCCGCCAACAAGGCGTGACCGTCAAAGTCGCCGGATATTGGGGATCTGGACTATTGAGCCGAGACCAATACGACTTCGGACATTCCCGTACCGATCCGGCCCCGCCAAACTCGTTCCGATGGGTTGAGCACGCAGCAACACTGGTCGATCAGCTCCGACCAGAAATTGTGGCCGTATACATGAATCACAACTACTGGCCGCCCTTTCCACGCGACGCCGCTGGCGTCGAGATCACCGATTCATTCGGGGCGTCGTTTCGCGCAATGGTCAACACCCAAGTGGAACGACTCATCAACGTGATAGAGCGCAGAGGATCGCGGGCCGTCTTCGTCGCGCCGTTGCCAACCAGTGCGAGCGGCAACGCGATGGTGGAATCACCGATCTGGGCTGCGTACCAGCCCGCGTTGCGACGCCACCACATCACCGTGTTGCATTCCGAGCTACCGGTCAACAGCACCCGCCACCCCAACGGTCAGCGGCTTGCGCGGCGCGCCGACTGCTATGGAGATGCTCAGGCGCTTCGACCCGCCGAGGACTTGCACCTCACGCGCTATGGCGCGGGCCTCACAGGAACCGCACTTGCGTATGACATCGCCGACCTGCTCCACGTGGCACTTCGGAGCAACGGTGCCCCTGGTGATCACACTGGAGGCCTCGCTCCAACCGCCGACGGCTACGTCGTGACGGGATGTGACGGATCGGTGTTTTCTTTCGGATCGCAGTTCCAACGTGGCGGCGCGCGGAGTTCGGCGCACCGTCACGGCGGCGTTCGAGCAAGCTTTTCCACTCCGTCTGGCAACGGCATGAGCTTCGTGATGTCTGATGGCGCGATCGCACACACGGGCGACGCGTCCCAGATGCGCCTCGATCACCACAATCGAATCGGCATCATCTCTGCAGCCCCAACCCCCCAGGCAGACGGCGTCTACGCGCTCAGCGTCGATGGCACGGTCGCGGTCGCGGGAACAGCGCAACAGTTCGGGCCATCGGTCACAACCTTCTCCCGCGGTTACGCGCTCGCGATCTGTGCAACTCCATCCGGATCCGGATACTGGGTCGCGTACAACACAGGTGCCGTCGTTGCATACGGAGACGCCGTCAACTATGGCCAACCAGAGACACCTGTGTTGCGCGGGCCAGTGCGATCGTGCGCGTCGACCCCAAGCGGGAACGGCTATTGGCTCCTCGCGGGCGACGGTTCGGTCTATCCGTTTGGAGACGCGACGACACTCGGCAACGCGCAGTATCGTCCTCCGCCGAATCTGCCTGCAGCGTTGCGCCCTTGGATGAGCGAACATCGACCACGCCCAGTTCGCATCGTTGCGGCTCCAGGGCCATCCCAGGGATACTGGATCGAATCGGATCAGGGCGAAGTATTCGCCTTCGGAAGTGCCGCGTTGGCGCGCGACACAGTTGGGAACACGGGCACCAACAACTTGGCCCTATTCGACGAATAGCCGGATCCGCGCAAGAATGCAAGATGCTGATTCGCGAATTCGCGACAGCTGTCCGAAGATCAACCTTCAAGTTCGCGCGGGGAACACAGCGGCCATCGCCTTCTATGAGCGCATCGGATTTCTCGTCGACGACGTGATCAGCATGGGCAAACGAACTATTGAGGATTGATCGCATAGCGCTCGAATGTAAAAATTCGTTCGTTGCGACGTAGTTGCTGAGGCTGTGCGACAAAGCGGTGTGCCCCAACACCCACCCAGTTCGTTTCAGGCGGCGCCTCAACGGCGAGTGCTTCGAAGCCAGCTTCGCCAAACCACGCGAGCATCGACGGGGTCAGGTCGGGCAAGCGACGATGTCGTGTCCAAATCACCGTGGCATCCGCCGCGCACAGTTCCGCGAGACGGTCGATAGTCGCATGCACGTCTGCGTCACTCATGTTCCCGAATATCCCACACGCCATCACAATGTTCGCTGGTACGGCGCCCGCGTACGCGTCTGTCACCGAGGCATCAGCCTCGACCACATCGATGTTGTCGAGGCCAGACCGCTTTGCGCTGGTACGAGCGTACGCGACATTGCGCGGATCGAGCTCGACGAGGCGCGCGACAACGTCGCTCGAGCGCGGATGCGCTGCGACGACCTCAATTACGTCACGGCCTTGGCCGGCGCACAGGCTGACGATGCGTATTTCGCCCTCCGGCGCGGCATCGAGCGCAGATCGCAAATGGCCCTGAACGAGTACGAGGCGTCGCGCGAGCGAGGATCCCACGCGGTCATAGTCGTCGTGCCACGCAGCCCAATCAGTCGACTCCACATCGCGAGGCTACGCGACGGAGAGTTCAGTACCTTTGGTTTCTGGCACCCACAACGCAATGATCAGTACCGAAACGATCGGTCCGACGGAAATGCACGCGGCTGTCAACGGCTGATTGTCGGTCGCGTTCA
Source organism: Acidimicrobiia bacterium (assembly GCA_038228615.1). GTDB lineage: Bacteria > Actinomycetota > Acidimicrobiia > IMCC26256 > PALSA-610 > F1-120-MAGs023. Next base: position 14,938 of record JBBRPC010000005.1, read on the forward strand.
AGATCAATGCGGCGATACCAAAGCTCGCGGCCTGCCCAGCGACTCTTGATGCCGCCGTCCACGCCGTCGCCTGGGCCCGCACCGCAGTCGGGAACAACTCGGTGACCATTCCGCCGAGTGTCGGCCAAGCTCCGAATGTGCCAGCAAGGCTGATCGTGATCGCGATCGTGAGCTGCACTGGGCCACGAGCGAGGTAGAAGCCGGCAACGCTCGCGCATGTCCCAACGATCGCGAACGCGCAGCCCACCTTCTTACGCCCATAGCGATCGCTGGCCGAACCGGCACGAACCAACACTGGCAGCGCGAGTCCACCTGCGAGGACGAGCACCGTATTCGCCTGTTGTTGTGAGAGACCACGCACCGTCTCCATGAAGTCGACGATGAACACCCCAGCCTGAGTTGCCAACGCGCCAAGCATCGAAGTCGCGCAAATCAACACCAGCAAGCGTCGGCGGTCGGGTGCGACGATCGCTCGCCAATTGCCAGCAAGTTTGTCGGAGTCGCGGGCCGCTTCGAAATGCGCGCTTTCCGGAAGCGACCGCCGGACGTACGCCATCAGCGCAAGCGGCGCCAGGCCAACGAGATACAAGCCGCGCCATGACCAATCAAATGCCGAGAACACGGTCCCGTACAAGATCGCACACACGCCTGTTCCGAGTGCGCTCATCAACGCGAGCCATCCGAATCCGTACCCTCGTTGATCCGAGGGAAGTTCCTCCGCGATCACCGTCCACACGACGGAATTCTCGGCGGTGAGGAACATCCGCGCTGCAAACTGGCACGCCACAAACGTTGCGATCGTCGGAGCCGCTGCCGTGGCTCCCGTGGCCACGAGATACCCCAAGATCGTGACCACCAGCAGACGGCGACGCCCGACTCGATCGGCACGTCGTGCGAGCCCGATCGCCGGGAGCGCTCCGAGAAACAACACAATCACCCAAGCGCTCGCTGCCGATTTTGTGAGATGGAAGGTGTGGCGAATTTGTGGGAGAGACACCAGCAGAACGTTGAGGTCGTAGCCCTCGAAGAAACTCGCAACCCCAAGGAGCTTCAACAGACGTTTGTGTTGCGGCTGCAATGGCGCCGACATCCGCAGCGGGTTCTCCACGCTTCATCTTCGCACATGAACGGCGGTAGCTCCCCGTAGGCTCGTGCGGTGATTGATCAGAAAATGAAACGGGCACTCGGCCAAATGATCAAAGGTGTCCAAGTGGTTGCGTGCACCCACGATGGCACGACGCGCGCCTACACATCGCACTGGGTGAGCCAGGTCGCGTTCGAAGAACCGATCGTCATGGCCTCGATCTCGCCAAAACACGACACCTATGCGTTGATCGATTCCGCCGGTTGGTTCACCGTCTCGATATGCGCAGGGGATCAGGTGGATGCTGGCCAATATTTCTCGTATCCCGGTCGACGCTTTCACTACGTCGCCGATGAGTTCATCACTGTGACCGAGGACGGCTGGCCGATTCTTTCCGATTGCATCGCTTGGTTCCGAGCCGTCGTTTTCGAACGAAAAGTGATGGCCGACCACGAACTGTTCTTCGCACGCGTCGAAGAATTCGGATACGGGCGTCTCAAGGAGCCGCCCCTCACCTACTCGAGTCGTCATGGTTGGCGGATCACGGGAGACAAAGCTCGACCGCCAGGCATATCGATTCGCGATCAGCTCCTCGCACGGCTTACCGCAGCGGGATTCGATGCGCCCGTCGGCGACGAAGACGAGGAAGCGTAATTGCCGTATCTAGCGATGCGTCGTGGGTAGGCGCTGTCGCGGAGGTTGCGCTAATGCAAACGGGTTGTCGTTCCATGGAATTCCGGTCGCGAGTTCGCCGAGGCGTTGGCCAATCAGAGGAAGAAACTTGAACCCATGCCCGCCAAGCCCAACGCCGATCGTGACACGACCAACTCGGTCGATGACGAAGTCCTCTTCAGGCGCCGAAGCATACAAACACGTCGCGAAATCGACCGGTGACGGACGCACCCCAGGAACATTGTGTGCGACCCAATCCTTCAAACGTTCCCAACTGTGGGGTTCAAGTACGCCGTCACGCGTCTCGGGATCGACAATCGGACCGGTGTGGTGCTCAGCAATTTTTACCAGTCCATCTGGTGTGGGGAGTCCGTAATAGCTGAGTTCTTGACGGTCGATGAAGGTTGGGAATTCAGCGCTCCCCACGGGTTCAAAGAAACCGACCTGCTCCTGGGTCACGGCGATCTCGGGAATCGCGAAAAGTCGTTCCAGCGACGCGTGCGCCCATGCACCCGTCGTCACAACAACGGAACTGGCTCGATACGTGCCACGAACGGTGACGACCTGGACGCCATCGCCGTCTTGTTCGATCGCGGTGACGCACTCATCGCGATGTATGACGCCACCATGCGCGATGGAGCCGTCGGCAAACACTCGCAATGCAGCTTCGGCGTCGATACACGCCGCGTCGGCCTGAAAGATCGCAGGCCCGACGAACCGCAAGCCGGGGAAGCGTCGTGCTGCCTCCGCTGGTTCCAGCCACTCGAACCGAACATCGAGCCCTGCACAACCGGCAGCAATCATCGCAAGTTCGGCGTCGGTACCAGTGTCGATTCCACCCACGGCACGGAGCAATTCTGTGCCGCTGACCTGTTCCAGTTCGCGCCAAAGCGGCAACGACTGCAGTGCAAAGTCGACATATAGAGGTTCGGCATAAGCCAACCGCATGATCCGTTCGCGGCCGTGCGATGAACCACGGGAATGTCCCGAGCCAAACCGATCAATTGCAAGAACACGTGTCCCGCGACGCGCTAACCAATACGCGCAAGCCGAGCCAGCGCCGCCGCAACCGACGACGATGACGTCGTAGTCGGTTGTCGCGATGTCGGCCATCGGTGAACTATCCGGCAAGCTCCATCGACGCGTCGTATTTCCCGGCACGCGCTGCACCGTTCAGCCGCGCTCGTTTCGCGTACGCGGCCTGGCCAGCCGCCATGTTCGCATCGAGACCTTTCCACGCGGCGAGCGCAGGCGCTTGCAGCGCGCGACCGTAACTGAACGAAAACTCCCACGGATGAGGTCCGCGCTTGTTGATCGCGTCGAGATTCGCAGTCGCGTCCGTGTCACTTTGCCCACCGGAAAGAAACACAATGCCTGGAATTGCCGCGGGAACGACGTTCCGAAAGCATGCGATCGTCGCTTCTGCGACTGCATCCGGCGTTGCCTTACCGCCAGCATGCTTCTTGCCGGGGATCACCATGTTTGGCTTGAGGAGCGCACCACCAAGCTCGACCTTCTGGTCGAAACACGCATTGAACACCGCGTGGAGTGCACGAAGGGTGACGTCGTAACACGTTTCGATTGAATGTGCGCCGTCCATCAACACTTCGGGTTCGATAATCGGCACGATGTCTTCCTGCTGACACAACGCTGCGTATCGCGCCAACGCGTGCGCATTGACATCGAGGCAATACTGCGTAGGGATCGTGTCGCTAATGTCGATCACCGCACGCCACTTCGCGAACCGCGCACCGAGTTGGCGGTATTCGGCGAGGCGCGCACCCAAACCATCGAGACCTTCGGTCACGAGTTCGCCAGGTGCATTGTGCAGCGCCACTGTTCCCTTGTCGACTTTGATACCCGGAATCACGCCATCGGCTTCCAGGATCGATACAAGCGTCCGTCCATCCGAAGCACTTTGACGAATCGTCTCATCGAACAAGATCACACCGCTCACGTTGGCTGCGGCGCCAGGCGTCGTAAACAACATCTCGCGATACGCCCTACGGCGATCCTCGGTGCTTTCGCAACCGATACCGTCGAAACGCTTCTTGATCGTTCCGCTGCTCTCATCGGCTGCCAGGATGCCTTTGCCGGGAGCTATCAAGGCGCGGGCGACTTCACGAAGACTCATCAGGGTGTCCTCCACGAGGGGGTCAGGAATCTGCACATTCTGCCCCACTGAACGCCCCGCCGCGAAACCAGGCGCCAAACGTCACACGGTCGATCAGCCAGTCACTCCCACTCGCCTCCACTGGTCGTAGTCGATCACCACAGTCACGACTCCGTCGCTCCTGCGGCTCACTCCCACTCGCCTCCACTGGTCGTAGTCGATCACCACAGTCACGACTCCGTCGCTCCTGCGGCTCACTCCCACTCGATGGTCCCAGGTGGTTTGGAGGTGATGTCGTACGCCACTCGATTCACACCAGCGACCTCGTTGATGACCCGGCTCGAAATGCGCTCCATCACGTCGTAGGGCAAACGCGCCCAGTCGGCCGTCATCGCATCGTCGCTCGTCACAGCCCGCAAAATGATCGGGTAGTTATACGTGCGCTCATCGCCCATCACGCCAACGGTCTTCACCGCGGGCAGCACCGCGAAACTCTGCCAAATCTCTCGATACAGACCAGCGCGTTTGATCTCTTCCACAACAATCGCGTCGGCCCGTTGCAAAATCTCGACCCGCTCTCGGGTGATGTCGCCAATGATGCGAACTGCAAGGCCAGGGCCAGGGAATGGCTGACGCCACACGATGTCGCCAGGCAAACCCAGTTCTTCTCCAACCGCCCGCACTTCATCTTTGAAGAGGTTGCGCAACGGCTCAACCAATTCGAAATCCATATCGTCGGGAAGGCCGCCGACGTTGTGATGCGACTTGATGTTGGCATTGTCGCCACCGCCCGATTCGACGATGTCGGGATACAACGTGCCCTGCACCAAGAACTTCGCGGCGAGATCCGTCGACGTCGCAAGATCACGCGCGGCTTCTTCGAAGACGCGAATAAAAAGCTCGCCGATGATCTTGCGTTTACGTTCCGGATCTGTCACTCCCGCAAGGGCGTCTAAGAAACGGTCGGCTGCCTTCACATGCACAAGATCGACGTTGAAGTCGCGGCGAAACGTGGCCTCCACCTGGTCGGCCTCGGCGAGACGTAACAATCCGGTGTCGACAAATACGCACGTGAGTTGCGCACCAATCGCTTTGTGCACCAACGCAGCAGCGACCGCCGAATCAACGCCACCCGACAGGCCACAAATCACTCGGTCGCCGCCAACCTGCGCGCGGATTTCTGCGACTGCGTCGTCGATGATCGATACGTGTGTCCAACTCGGGCGGCAACCGGCAACCCCGAACAAGAACGCTTTCAACATGTCCTGGCCACGTTCGGTGTGCGCGACCTCCGGATGGAATTGCACGCCAAACATCCGGCGCTCAGGATCACCGAACACTGCGACTGGCGTGTCGGGAGTCGAGGCGTAGACCCGAAAGCCTCCCGGTGCGCGGGTGATCGTGTCGAAGTGACTCATCCAGACGACTTGCGAATCGGGTTGGTCGTAGAGCAATACTCCGTGTTCTGCGACCGACAACTCGGTCCGGCCGTATTCACCGCGGCCAGTTTTCGCGACCTCACCTCCGAGATCGCGCGCTATCAGCTGCGCCCCATAACACAATCCGAAGATCGGCACGCCAGCGTCGTAGATCGCGGGATCGATCGAAGGGGCGCCTTCGGCGTGTACCGACGCGGGACCGCCCGAAAAGATGATCGCCGTTGGCTTGCGCGCAAGCATTTCGGCAACGGGCATCGATCGCGGGACAATCTCCGAATACACATGGGCTTCGCGCACGCGGCGCGCAATCAACTGCGAATACTGCGCGCCAAAATCGACAACGAGAACAAGGTCGGTTGAAACGGTCACTAAAACGGCTCGACGCCTATTTGTTGCCCATGCCGACGCCTTGGGAGCGCTGCAGGGACTTGCCTTCAGTCTGAAGTGACGGCGCGACCATGACCTCGGCCTTTTGGAACTCTTTCAAAGACTCATGGCCGGTCGTGGCCATCGATGTCCGCAACCCTCCGAACAAGTTGAGGGTGCCGTCGTTTTCGTGCGCCGGTCCAACGAGAATCTCGGCAAGCGAACCCTTCTTGCCGGCGTAGACGCGGGCGCCGCGTGGCAGCGTGGGGTGGAACGTCGCCATCCCCCAGTGGTATCCGTGGCCGGGTGCTTCGTAGGCGCCGGCAAGTGGCGAACCGATCATGACCGCGTCGGCGCCAACGGCTATCGCTTTGGCGACATCACCACCGGTTCGCATTCCACCGTCGGCGATGACGTGCACATACACACCCGTCTCGACAAGGTGTCGCATTCGAGCACCGGCAGCATCAGCAATCGCCGTCGCCTGCGGTACACCAATCCCGAGCACGGCACGCGTCGTACAGGCGTGCCCCGGGCCGACACCCACAAGAATCGCCGCTGCACCGGTGCGCATGAGGTGCAACGCCGTGGAATACGACGCACATCCCCCAACAATGACAGGAAGGTCGAGTTCGCGTATGAACTTCTTCAAGTTCAGCGGTTGGCGCTCCGGATCCTTCGACACGTGTTCTGCCGACACGACAGTGCCTTGGATCACCAGTACATCGAGCCCTGCCTCAATCGCCATCGGCGACAGCGACACAACCTTTTGCGGAGTGAGCGAGGCACACGCAACAACGCCGGCGTCCTTGATTTCTTGCACGCGGGCACCGATGAGTTCTGGCTTCATCGGTTGGTTGTAGAGATCCTGCATCCGGCGCGTCGCCTTTTCTGGCTCAAGCTCGGCAATCTCGGCAAGGATCGGTTCGGGGTCGTCGAACTTCGTCCACAGACCCTCGAGGTTCAGACACGCAAGACCTCCGAGACGACCGATCTCGATGGCGGTCGTGGGCGACACGACACCGTCCATCGCAGCTGCCATCAACGGCAACTCAAAGTTGAACTCCGCGAGTTGCCAACGAATGTCGACGTCTTCTGGATCGCGCGTGCGCCGACTGGGCACGATTGCGATGTCGTCGAACCCGTAGGCCCTCCGACCGGACTTGCCGATGCCGATCTCGACTTCCACTTTTCGCTCCTACTCCAAAGGTGCCGGGAAGAAACCTCCAACTTACTCCGCTTCGCCGCGCGAGACTCGGCTCGTGGAGGCATCGAATCAAAGAAATCGCGCTCCTCGACGCGGTTCCCTTGGACCGAACTTCACGAAACTCCTCGCCGCCGCGACAATTTCCAGTGCCGGCGACGGCGTGACCTTCATTGCCGCGCCCCTCCTCGCGGCCACCATCACGCGCGATCCACGCCAAATTGCAGGCATCGAAACGGCTGTGACGCTGCCGTGGTTGTTCTTGTCGCTCCCCGCTGGCGCACTCGTTGATCGCTGGAACCGGCGGCGGGTGATGTGGGTCGTCGACGTGATGCGGAGCGTCATCACTGTCGCGATCGCTATCGCAGCTGGGACCCATCACGTCACGATGCCGCTGCTCTACGGCGCATTCTTTCTGCTCGGCTCGGGAGGCGTGTTCTTCGACAATGCTGACCAGGCGTTCCTCCCCGAACTCGTCGATCCCGGCGCTCTCGAGCGGGCAAATGCTCGGCTCCAATCGGTGACGCTGGGTGCCGGTCAACTCCTCGGGCCAGCTTTGGGTTCACTGCTGTTCGGGCTCGCAGTCTCCGTACCGTTCGCATTCGACGCGACCACGTTCGCGGCGGCGTCATTGCTCGCGTTTACGATCCAGGGCACGTTCCGACGCCCTCGGGCGCCAGATCTCGGTCCACGTCCAAGCCTGCGAGCCGACATCGCCGAAGGTCTCCGCTATCTGTTTGGGCATACGTTGCTGCGCAGGCTGGCGTTCGTGCTCGCAACGATGAACCTGCTCGACCTCGTGGCTCGGGCAACATTCGTGCTCTACGCACAAGACCGTTTGCACGTGAGCAAGCTTGGCTTCGGCCTCGTGCTCACGATGTTTGCGGTCGGAGGCGTCGCCGGCGGTTTCATCGCAGATCGAGTTGGCGAGCGCAGACCGAAAACGATCCTTGCGATCGTCGCGGCGATGATGACTGCGGCCTATGCCGTCATCGTCGCATCCGAAACCGCGATCGCGGCTGGTTCTGCGTTTTTCGTCATTGGAATCGCAAGCGTCTGGTGGAACGTCATCACCGTGAGCGCGCGACAGCAGATTATTCCGCCAGCCCTCTTCGCCAGGGTCAACAGCGTCTATCGGCTTCTCTCGTGGGGCACGATGCCGATCGGAGCGGCACTCGGCGGGCTTATTGCGAAGCAATACGGTCTCGTCGCCCCATTTTGGGTCGCGTGCATCGGGCATGTTGTACTCACGATCGCCGCGTTCGCGTGGCTCAACACGGACAAATTCGATGCCGCGCGGGCGGCTTCATCCTGACGACACTTCAATCATTCGCGAGCGTTGAAATGTGCGTGGGGCGAATCCTCTGAGCGACCGAACTTCCGGCGTAGGCAACGAAGCCAGCAAGCAACGGAATCACTGTGAGCAACAGCAACGCAGTCGCCCATGGGAACGCGGGAGTTGCCGCGTTCCTACAATCGCACGTGCGATGGCGATGCGTTGTTGTTGCCCACCTGAGAAGTCGTCGGGATAGCGATCGACGCGTTGTTCCAATCCCACGCGTTGCAACGCCTCCATCGCGCGCTGCTTCGCTTCGCGGACACGCACGCCATCGACCTCGAGCGGCAACATCACATTTTCAAGCGCGCTCAGGGCCGGGATCAAGTTGAGACGCTGAAACACGTAGCCAACATCGCGTCGGCGCAGCAGGCTCCGATCCGCCGTACCCAACGAGCCGATATTGCGGCCTGCCACCAACACGCGCCCCGCGCTCGGTTCCTCGAGCGCGCCGGCGAGATGCAGCACCGTGCTCTTCCCACAACCGCTCGGGCCCATGATCGCAACGAATTCACCTGGCTCTACCGTGAGCGACACGCCTTTGATCGCGCGCACCTCCGACGGACCTTTGCCATAGCTCTTCACAACATCGTCGAACTCAAGAATCGGAGTCATGCAGATTCGCTTCCTTTGTCGTGGCGGAGAATGCGTGCCTCGCAAAGATCGAGCCATCGCAGATCTGCTTCGGCTCGCACAATGAGTGCGTCGTGCACGAGCCGCGACGCCAAATTGGTCGGCTTCGCCGCGTGCTGGCGTTGTTGCAATACCGAAAACATTGCAGCGCGATGCCCGGAGATCACCTTGAGCGCGTGATCGGTGCCGGCGTCGATGGCGATGAGGAGCTTGAGCATGAGCTCGTCACGCGGCGGCGGATCATCGGCCGGGAGTTCTCTCCACCAGGACACGACGGCTTCGCGCCCGGCAGCCGTCAGTTCGAATACCTTCTGACCTGGTTGGGCACGGCCGTCGATGTCTGGATCACCGCCCACAACAACGAGACCGTCACGTTCCAAACGGTCGAGCGTGGTGTACACCTGGCCAACGTTGAGTGGCCAGGCCCGGCCAGTCGCAACTTCAAAATCGTGTTTCAGCTGGAAACCGTGCCTGGGTCCTCGACTGAGTAGGGCCAACAAGCCCTCACGCACTGCCATATACTCAGTATATATACTGAGTAAGTAAAGTCAAGCCGAGCCACTCACGAGCAACGGTCATCCCTGAGCAAGGCCCACCGCTCGTGGTCGCGCCACTCCCCGCCCACTTGTAAATAGCGCGGCGAGAAGCCTTCGTAGCGGAACCCGACCCGCTCTGCGAGTCGCTTCGATGGTTCATTGCCCGGCTGAATGTTGGCTTCTAAGCGATGCAATCGCAACTCGACAAAGGCGTGTTCGATCACGAGTCGCAGACCTTCGGCCATGTAGCCGCGTCCGAGGTATGGCACAAAGGCGTAGTACCCAACAAAAGCTTGTTGCAAGCCACTCCCGATGATGTTGTTGAGATTGATCACACCAACCAGCGCGCCATCGTCGCGATGTCGAATCATCATCGCCCGAGCGCCACTCGATTGGCCGGTGCGCACATACATCGACCACTGCGGGCGAGTTGTGGGTGGGTACACCCAGGGTATGTGTGCTGAGCGGCTTCGCTCCCCCGCTCGGAAGAACTCCTCGCGGTCGCCCGAGCGAGCACCACAGAGCAACACTCGATCGCCGGTTGCAATGACGCCGCGCATAGGGGCGCAATGCTACAGAGCGCTACATCCCGAGCGGATCGGCGAACGGATTCGCGCCCGCTGCCGGATCACTGAACCCGGCGCCAGCGGCGGGAACTTCCAACGTCAGCTGCGTGACGCCGAGTTCACGAGCCAAACCTTCGTACCCGTGTGCTTCAAGTTGATCGGCGATTTCGGGGCCGCCGCTCGCAACGATACGGCCAGCGATCATGACATGGATGAAATCCGGTCGCAGTTCTTCAAGCAGTCTCGCGTAGTGCGTAATCGCCAACACGCCGAGTCCGTTTTCCGTGGTCATCGCCACAACGCGGCGCGCGACGTGGCGCAATGCATCGACATCGAGACCGGAATCAATCTCGTCGAGGACGGCAAACTTCGGGCGCAACATGGCAAGTTGCAATGTCTCGACCCGCTTTTTCTCGCCGCCAGAAAACTCGTCGTTCACGCCGCGCACGAGGAATTCCTCGTCTACGGCAAGCCTGGTCGCTTCAACAGCCAACCGAGCATCCAGACCATCGACCGACTCGCCCCGAGCCGCGACCGACGCTCCCACGAGGTCGCCAACCCGTACGCCCGGAACTTCGACCGGATACTGCATCGCGAGAAACAATCCAGCCTGGGCGCGTTCAAACGTCGGGCGGCCCAACAACTCAGTGCCGTCGATCGTGACGCTTCCGGCAGTCGCGGTGTAGTCGGAGCGTCCCATCAACGTGTGCGCCAATGTGCTCTTGCCACACCCATTTGGGCCCATGACTGCGTGAACTTCGCCGCCACCAATACGGAGGTCCACTCCGCGCAGGATTTCGAATCCTGCGACTGTGGCATGGAGATCATCAACGATCAATTGCGTTTTCGAACTCATCACGCGTCCGCCTTGACATCATCGCCTATTTCGACCAGCACATCGTCCCCGCTCACCGTGATTGCGAATACCGCGACCGCCACGGTCGCCGGCAAGGTCTGGGGTTCACCACTACGGAGCGAGAACAACGCGCCGTGTTTGGGACATTCGATCTCGAACTCGTCGGCCCACACTTCGCCGTCGGCCAGCGAAAAGTTCGCATGCGAACACACGTCACCGATCGCGAACCAGTCCGAACCAACGTGTGCAACACATACCGGTATCCCGCGCACATCGCAACGTAGCGCCGAACCGTCCGACACGTCGCCAACGGCGCATGCACGCGCCGTCGTCATCGCTGCTTCGCCCCGTGATCGATCTTGTCGATCACGGTGCGCCGTAGCGAACTCACCAAACCACCGTGCGGCAACCGTGAGAACACGTCGTCGAAGAACCCGAGCACAATCAGGCGCTCGGCCTCAACCGGGGGGATACCACGCGATTCGAGGTAGTAGCGCTGGTCATCATCAATCGGGCCAACCGTCGAGGCATGCGAACACTTCACATCGTTCGCAAGAATCTCGAGATTGGGGATCGATTCGGCGCTCGCGCCGTGCGACAACACCAAGTTTCGGTTCGTCTGGTACGCCTCGGCCTTTTGGGCATCCTCGCGCAATCGGATCATTCCGGAATACACCGAAGCGGCGGTGTCTTCGACCGCGCCCTTGAACAACAAATCACTCCTGGTACGGGGCGCGACATGATCCTGCAAGGTGCGAAAATCGAGCATCTGGTTGTGGGCGCCGAAATAGACGGCGACCATTTCACTCTCCGCGCCCTGAGCATCGAGACGAGCCTCGGCACGGAGCCGTGCGTAGTCACCGCCGAGGGCAACGGCAGCCGTGCGAAGGTGCGCGTCGCGGCCAAGGTGCGCACGCTGCAAACCGATGTGCCATGTCTTCGGCCCGTGCTCCTGCACAGACAAATATCGGAGCTGCGCGTTGTCGCCCACAATCAATTCCGCTACCGCGTCGACAAGATGTTCCGTGGTAGGCGACCCAAAGCGTTCCAAGACTGTGGCCTGCGAATTACGGCCGGCTCGAACCAACGTCCGCGGGAAGCTCGCTTCCCCGTCGCCCTCGCACCAGTGCAAGACCACGATCGGATCGTCGATGACGACGCCATCCGGAATCCAGATCATCGCGCCACCGGGTGAAAACGCGTCGTTGAGATCCGTGAAAAAATCGCGCGAATCGGCGACAACTGAACCCAGCGCGCCTTGCACATCGGCATCGACGTCACACGTCGCAACGTCGCACACGCGCACGCCGAGCGCCGCAAGGTTGGGATCAAGTTCGTGGCGGACAACGCGTCCGTCGCGAACGACAAGCAAACCGGCGTGTGCTCCAACTTCCATCGCCCACGGCCCACCACCTGGCGCCCGCTCATCCCCGGGGGCATTCAGCTCTTCGACAGGAACCGGTCGGAAGCGATCGAGGTCGAGCTCACCGATGCGGCTGTAACGCCATATCTCTTCTGTCGTGGTCGGAAGCTCCGCTGTAGCGATCGCTTCCGCCGCAACGACGCGCCGATCCACAAGCCAGCTCGGCCCGCCGAGCGCACGCGCGGCATCAACATTGAAGTGCTGCATTCGTGTCGTCCTTGCGAATCGGCGCTAGCCGACCGAACCTTCCATATTGAGTTCCACCAATCGAGAAAGCTCGACCGCGTATTCCATCGGCAACGTCTTTGTGATTGGCTCAATAAAGCCGTTCACAATCATGGCGGTGGCCTGTTGTTCCGAGAGGCCGCGTGACATTAAGTAGAACAGTTGGTCGTCGCCGACTTTCGACACCGTCGCCTCGTGGCCGACGCGCGCGTCCTTCTCATCAATCTCCATGTACGGATACGTGTCGCTGCGCGACTGATCATCGAGAATCAACGCGTCGCACCGAACATGCGCTTTCACGTTCGTCGCACCTGGCTCAACTTTCACGAGGCCACGATACGTGGTGCGTCCACCGTCTTTGCTGATCGACTTGCTCTCGATGATCGAGGTCGTTTCTGGCGCGGCGTGGGTCATCTTTGCGCCAGCATCCTGATGCTGGCCAGGTCCGGCGTATGCGACCGACAAGACTTCGCCATGAGCTTTCGGCCCGGCGAGGACAACAGCCGGGTACTTCATCGTGAGCTTCGAACCGAGGTTTCCATCGATCCATTCAACGCGAGCTTCGGCCTCAGCGCGGGCACGTTTGGTGACCAAGTTGTAGACGTTCGGCGACCAGTTTTGAATCGTCGTATAGCGAATATGGGCACCTGGCTTCGCGATCAACTCGACCACAGCCGAGTGCAACGAATCGCTCGAATACACAGGAGCACTGCAACCCTCGACGTAGTGCACAGACGATCCTTCATCGGCGATGATCAGCGTCCGTTCGAACTGCCCAGCGTTTTCCGAATTGATGCGGAAGTATGCCTGCAACGGCATGTCGACTTTCACGCCCGGTGGCACGTAGATGAACGAGCCGCCACTCCACACCGCGGAGTTCAGCGCGGCGAATTTGTTATCGCCAGGAGGGATGATCGTGCCGAGATATTTCTGCACGATTTCCGGGTGCTCGCGCACCGCAGTATCCATATCGCAAAAGAGCACGCCAAGCTCGGCGAGATCGTCGCGGTTCTTGTGGTACACGACTTCGGATTCGTATTGTGCGGTCACACCCGCGAGGAACTTACGTTCGGCTTCGGGAATACCCAGCTTCTCGTACGTGCTTTTGACGCCCTCTGGAAGCATGTCCCAGTCGTTGACCTGCCCGGCGGTCGGCTTGATGTAGTAGTAGATATCTTCGAAGTCGAGGTCGGGCATGTTCGCCGCAAACCATTCGAGCATCGGCTTTTTGACGAATCGCTTGAAGCTATTGAGCCGGAACTTCGTCATCCAAGCTGGTTCACTCTTATGCGCCGAGATGTCTTGGACAACAGTTTCCGAAATGCCCTTGTTCGGTCGGTAGACGAACTCTTCGCCGTCGTTCCAGCCAAGCTTGTAGTTACCAAGATCGATGTCGGAGACGGCCATCGCAGTTCCTTTCGGAGCGGCTTCAGTAGTGCGACTGCACCACTGAAATAATTATCACTACCGCCATAGTAACAATTATCGAGGGCCGCCACGAAACCTGTATCAGGCGCCGCCTGTGGTCGGGGTCGTGGTAGTCGGGGACGAGGTCGAGGGTTTGGTCGTCGGCGTTGAAGTTGTCGGCGTTGAAGTGGTGGTCGTGGTCCCCCCAGGTGCCGTACCTGAGCCAGGCTTGGTTGTCGGCGAACTTGAGCCCTGGCCGTTCAACAAATCGACCAGCGCCGCCAAATGCTTGCCGGCCTCCTCGAATTTCCCAGCCTTCGTAGCATCTTGATAGGCCTTGATTTCCTTGGCTGCCTGATCGAGGCGCTGCTGCGGTGTCAGCTTCGTGTTTCCAGGATTCGAGGGACCAATTGGCGTATTCGGCGTCGAACCCCCTGGAAACAACTTGTCGAGTGCATCTTTGACCGATGTCCCGAACACCGCATTGTTCTCGTACGACAGCGCGATGAAGCTGAAGCCAGGCAAACTTCCTTTCGCCTCACCAGTGATGAAGAATGGTTGGGCATACAGAATCGAATTTCCGATCGGCAAAAGTTGCAGGTCGCCGCGAACGATCTGCGATCCGAGCTGGCCTGTCAGCGAAATCTTGCTGGAAATTTCCGGGTCGCGTTGAATCTGGTTCGCTGCAAACACTTCGGAGTTCAGCTCTGCCTGCGCGCCCGGCGTATACACCGTCATTTTCCCGAAGTTGCCGTTCGTGCCAAATCCATCGTTGCGTACCGCGACAAACGCACTCAGTCGGTTCGGCGTCGTGTCGTTCTTGCTTTGCGGCACAAACGATGTCGCGAGTACGAACTCTTGGCCTTGGTCTCCCGGAAGTTGCATCATGAGGTATTGAGGCTCGACGCGCGGAGCATCGTTACGATTTTGAGTCGTGCGACCGCCGTCGCTTCCTGTTGCGCCCGCGACGGTCGTAGACGAGCCGGTGCCACTCGTGTCGCTCGAGGGTTGTGGTGCGATGCGCCACTGCTCAGTCCCACCAAAAAACGCGTCGGCGTCTTTCGACGTGATGTGGTACTGCTCCAACATGCGCGTTTGCGCCTTGAACAAATCCGTCGGGTAGCGAAGATGTTCGGCGAGACCAGCTGGCATCTGCGAAACATCTTTAAATAGCGATGGAAACGCCTTGCGGTAGGCGCGAATCAAGGGATCCTTCGGATCGACGACATACAGCGACACTGTGCCGTTGTATGCGTCGACAACGGCCTTCACAGAGTTGCGGGCGTAGTTAATATTCGAACCGAGATCAGCGTTGGGAACGTCGCCGGCGCGCAACTCCTGACTGTATGGATACTTGTCGGTGACCGTGTACGCGTCGACAACCCATTGGATCGTTCCGTTGGGGAGTATGACCGGGTATGCCTGCGAATCCGTCACGAGAAATGGCGCGACCTTCTTGACCCTGTCGACCACATCACGCGTGAACAACATCTTCGACTGAGGAGTCACGCGGCCAGAAAGCAAGACGTTGACATCGCCAAAACGGGTCGCGAACGCGGCTTTGCGCAAGAAGCTCGACATCGCGATCCCAGTTGATCCCTTGTACGTATCGCGGATCTCGTTGCCAGAACCATCGACTTCAACCTCGCGCTCCTTGGTACCAGCGATCGCAAAATCGGGAAGGTGCGTCGAGAAGTAGATGTCGGGTTGCGAGATCGACAAGTCCGGATCAGCAGTCGGAGGGATGTCTTTGACGAGATAGCTCGGGTTCTGCACGCCTTGCGTCACGTTGCCTTGCACCACAACAGCTGCCTGCCCGTGGGTGTAGGCCAAATGACGGTTCGTCCACGTGTCGGACGGAAGTTCAGCGCTGTCGAGACCGCGCACTGCCACCAACACGAGTTGTTTGTCGACACTGCCGACGCGGTAGCGGTCGACCGATGGCGTATCGAATTTGTAGTAACCCTTGACTCCCTGCGGACCTTGCACAGCCCCTTCCAACGGAAGTGGATCCCAGAGCCGTACGTTCAGCAACGTCTCAGCAATATTGTTCTGTTTCACTGTGTTCGCGTCGAGTTGACCAGTACCGTCGTAGGCTTTGACCTCAACATTGTTGAGGCCATAGGCATTTCGTGTCGCTTCAATATTGCGTTCGATATATGGCTTTTCTTTACTCCGTTCCGACGGCTGCACTTGGAAACGCTGCATGTACGCCGGATACGCCGTTCCAACAATAATTGCAATAAATGCCCATAACCCGGCAGCAATCACGGGCAGCGTCCAGCCGCGTCGCCAAATATTCGCGACAAACAGAATGCCGCCGACAACCGAGATCAGCGCCAGAAACTCCAACGCAGGGAGCTGCGCGTGGATGTCGGTGAACGTCGCACCATCGACACGACCACGGTGCGAAAACACCAAGTCGTAACGTCCGTACCAGTATTGCGCCGTCTTTGTGAACGCCATCAACGCAAGCAGGACGGAGAGGTGCGCCTTCACCTGTGGGGTGACGCGCTGGAAACCGGCTTGGAATCGGATACCACCGTTGAGATAGTGAAACAATGTAGTGACAAAGAGCGTCACGAAGAACGTGACGAAGAGCCATTCAACGACGAACTTCAACATCGGAAGTTCAAAGACGTAGAAGCCAATGTCCTTGTGGAACTGCGCGTCTTTGATGCCCCACGTCACGCGGTTCTGATACAGGATCCATTGACGCCACTGCGACGATGCACCGGCACCAACGATAATTCCGAACAACAGCGCAACACCGACACGGACTCGGCCCATATACGGCGACACGTAGCCGGCGTAACGCTCGATGACTTCGTCTTCAGCGCCGGCACTTCGAAACTGGGGGGCGATACGGTCGGCGATCACAAGGTTGATCAACAACAACACGAACATCACGGCGCTAAAGATCACCGCTGGCGCGACCCGCGCCCAGATCAGCGTCGTGAACACCTTCGAAAAGCCGAGATCAGCGAACCACAATTTGTCGGTGTAAAACACCGCAAGGGCTCGACCGCTCATCGCGATCAGCAGCACAGCTACCACGACGATCGCAAGGATTGCTCGAGGCGCAACGCGGCGCTTCAGTCGAGGGTTGGGCAGGGTCGGGGGGGTGGCCATCGGATCCGATCGTAACGGTCGCGCCGCAGCCTTCGCGGGTCAGGGCGAGTTCCACAACTCGGCGAGCTACGACAGAACGTGAACCAGAGTGCAACGACACCCAGGGTGCGCTGGCGGAGCGACGTGACCTGTCGGGAACTCGGCACCCTTTACCACCGTTTCGAGTGCGTTGTCCTCGCAGTCGGCACAGCACTGACCGCTGATCGTCCAACGCAATTCGCTCCCAACAGGCGCGGCGGCGAACATGCCTGTGCTGTGGGCTGCGTGCATCGCGTCGGCAACGAGACCCTCGAGTTGCTGCGCCTTCCACTCGCGAAAGCGAGCGTTGACGCGTTCGCTGATTCCTTCGGCATCGCCAGTCTCGATGGCCTCGACGAGGCGAGCCCGCAGACCGACGACAAGTTCGCCAGCCAGTTCCGAGACGAAGTCCGCAGGCACGTCGCGTGGCGTCCCGTTCGTGCCGAGAGAACTCACCCCGAAAGAAAACGCCTCGAACGTCGGACGATCAAGCATCTGCGACCAACGCGCAACCTGGGCATCGAGAGGGGGAAGCACGTCATTCGCACGGGCACGCCCCTTATGGCGACGCAGCGAGTCGAGTACTTCATTTTGTTCGTCTTGCGACACGCGTTTTGCCTTTTTCACAACCCCAGCAACGACCGGTATGAGCAGGTCGCCGGGCGACCTCGCTGGTGCATCCTGTGGCAGTTTCTTCGATACCTCCTGCGACCGCGAAACGGCATCTGTTTCGTCGCCGACCGTTTCCGTTGCCACTTGACCGGGCCCGGCTGCATCATCGGCTGCGTCGTCGCGTTCGCCGGCATCGCGATCTTGTGCTTGCGCACGGATGCGCGCAAACAAGTCATCGACGACTGGTGGCGCAAGGTCTCCGCCGTCGTGCGGATCGGCCACTTCCTCGCCAACACTGGCCGCCGCGCCAAGTTCTTGCTCCGCCTGCCCATCGAGCTGCCCCTCGAGTTGCCCGTCGAGTTGCCCGTCGAGTTGCCCGTCGAGTTGCCCGTCGAGTTGCACTTCGAGTTCAACGAGATCACCGCTGAGTTTCGCCGCGGTGTCGTCGACCACCGCTGCGTCGTACGCGGCGGCGATCGTTGCTTCGTCGACCGAAGCCGGTCGACCTTGAGCTGCCTTGGCTTCCGCGAGCGACAGCGCCTCGGTTGCTTCAAGAAACGTCCGTTTCACGGTTCGATACGCATCGAGGAGCTGTTCGCGGCCTGCCTTCAATTCGGTGATCTGGGCTTGCAATAAACCCCGACGATGGCCCAGATCGGCGAGAATGCGCTCGCGGAGCGACTTCGCCTCCTCGACCATCGCGCGCCCGGTCACTTTCGCCGTCTCAACCTCACGGCCTGCGTAGTCGTCTGCGTCCGAACGCACTCGCTCGGCGGCGGCGGCGAGCTCGGAATGACGTTGTGTGAACTCGGCTTCGCGCGCGGCGCGTTCGGTTTCGATCTCGGAATCGATACGGGCTCGGAGTTCAGCGATCTCGCGATCCGCTTCGCTGCGACGAGTTTCGAGCACCTCAGCCGCTTCGCCTCGAGTACGGTCAGCCTCCTCATTGGCTTCAGAACGGGCACGCGCTGCTGCAGTTTCCGCTTTGCCTCGAATGTCGGCGGCGGCTTCCCGGGCAGCGCGCAGTAACTTCGCAGTTTCTTCACCCAGCGCCTCAAGGAGCTGCGATTCGTCGAGCGGTTCGCGGTGCGCCGCGCGTTGCTCAGCCTCGGCGAGCGAATCGCGCAGCTCGCGCTCCCGCATCTGCGCCGCAGTCATTTCTTCCGCGACACGTTTGAGAAAGCTGCGCACTTCGGATTCCGAAAGACCCCTGAACGAACTGGAAAATGCTCGTGTCGCTATGTCCTCAGGAGCTAGCCGGGGGGTATTGGCTGCCGCGATCCGACGTTCGTGTTCCATGACGATCCCAAAGGTCGAGTCCGAATGTTGCAGATGTTGCCTGTGTCAATCGTACTGGCAACGCGCCCCGGCGCATAGGCCGCAGCGAACTACCGCATCAGAGTCGACTATTGCCGCAACGCAGGAAGGGGATCGCCGCCTTGCTGAACCAACACCCGCAACGCATCGTCGAGCGAGCTGACGGGAACAACTTTGACGCCGTGCGCATTGGCGCGCGCCGCGACAATGCCAGCCTGACAATTCGCCAAATCGCGCGGGGCGCGGCCCGGATCCTCGCTGCAGGCAGGCACCAAGAACAAATCAGCATGGCGTCGCTGCACCGCCACAGCTTTGAGGTCGATCGCGCCGATCTCACCAACCGTGCCGTCGGGTTCAATCGTCCCGGTTGCCACAACCCGCTGAGTGCCTGTGAGTTCGCCCGGGGTGAGTTCATCGAGGAGGGTCAGCGTCATAGCGAGCCCCGCCGACGGACCGCCGATCGCGCCAGTGTCGATCGTCAGGCTGACCGGATACACCGTCACTGCTTGCGCAAAGATCCCAATTTTTGTATGACCGTCACTGTCGCTGATGAGACGCACCGTCTTCGTATTGCGTTTGCCATCGCGTTCGAACACAACCGTCACGACGTCGCCTGGCTTGTGCTGACCAATTGCAGTTTGGAGTTGCTGCGGGGTATCCGTGCGAGCGCCGCTGATCTCGCGCAACGTGTCGCCGCAGCGCAATACCTTGGCGACCGGAGCTGTAGTGCTGAAGATTGCTTGGACCAACACTCCCGGCTTGGTCTTCAATTTGTACCCAAGCTTTTCGAGCGCGACTTTTTTCGCCGTCGCTTGGGAATCTTGCATCATGCAAGCATTTTCTTGGCTGTTCGTCGCGGGGCTACCAGGAGGAATCTTGTCGATCTCCGCGTGGTCGTCGAACCATTTGGCGCGGAGATACTCCCAATAACTCAGGTTTTCGCGTTCTCGCACGAAGACCAAATAGAAGTTCCCCTTCGGCGGATACTGCTTGGCACCGTGCACGGCGACGCGCGCAGGAATCGGTTGCGCATCTCCGGGGATGAGCTCCGAATAGCCGGGGTGGTAGCGAAACCCCCAGATCACGATCGCCACGAGGCCGACCATGGCAGCGGGCCCTATGACCTTGAGGATGGTGCCAACACGAGAACGGGACAAGGGCGGCTCGCCGGATCCCGAACCACCGAACTCAAATTCTGACTCAGCTGTCACGGTACCGCCGGAGCGTTCGAGGTTGTTGGAGTTTCGGCACGCGACAGACTGCCACGCGCGTGCATCAAATTCCTACGCGAGGGTTTGCGCGCGAGGGTTCTTACGCGGGGGTTCTTACGCGAGCGGTTCCGACCGCACAAGTGTGCCGACCGTCACGAGCCGTTCTCGGGAGCTGCCGATCGGATGACAGGTGAAGATCGTCACGGTATGACCAGCATGTTGATCCTTGATCCACATCGCTGTGTTCGCCACCACAAACTGACGATCGATGCGATACACGTACCGCCAACCGTTGGTCGTCTCAAAGATGATTTGGTCTCCGGGATGGACGTTCGCGATGTCGTGGAACGGGCGTTGATAGGTCGAACGATGACCGGCAAGCACAACATTGCCAAGCCCGCCGGGCATCGCTGTACCTGGCCAATGCGCCACTCCGGCATTGATGACATTCTGGGCGATTCCTTCGTACACCGGACGGTCGAGACCGATCGCGGGAATCAAGATCCGGCTCCGGCTGAAGAGCGAGGCGCTCACACCAGCACGCGGCACCGGAATCGGCGTCAAAAGGCTCACATTCACAAACGAATCTGCGGCGGTGACCCGACGCGGCATCACAACGTTGGGACGAACGGGTTTCGGGACCTGGATCCGACGCGCACGTGATACGGGAACAAATGACGTCCCGAGACGGGCGGGATGACGTTCCAGCACCTGCGCCACGGAACTCGACGTCGTGAGCGGCGAGTTGACACCGTCGGTCCGCGGACTTTGGGCCGTTTTCGTGCGGGGCGAAGTACCGCGATTTGTCGCTTGAAAGGCTGGTGCGCTGGTGGCGAGGAGGGCCGGCATCAACGCCGTGGCGACAATTGCACCACCAACGCCTTGCCAGATTCGAACCCGTTGCATGTCATCAGATCGGCACTGCAGGCGCCGCTTGTAGGGTTCATCGATGGCAAGTCGACAAAGGACGAGCCGAGAATGGGCAATCACTCACCTCGCCGCCACCGACCCGTCGGCACGAGCAACAGCGGCCACGATCATTGGGCGCATGCCACAACGCTGGCCAGCGGGCACCACCGCGCAGCTCTGTGCCGTGGCGATCAATGACAGCGCAGAGATCGCTCGAGCAGCCGCGTACGCCGCACTGATCCGCAAAGCCCATCCGACTCGAGCGACCGAGATGTGGCGACGCGCCGCGATCGATCAGGCGATCCAGGTTCGGATCGTTGCCGCTCGAATGGCGACACATTTACGCACTCCCGTTCCCATCCAGACGCTCGTCGACCTCGCCAACGACCCCGACGGACTCGTCGCCGAAGCAGCGTGTTTCTGTCTCGGCGAACTCGTAGGCACAGATCCAGGGCACGACACCACATTGGTACACACAACGCTCACCAATGCCGCGACGAACCACCACGACCCTTTAGTGCGAGAGTCGGCTGTCGCGGCACTGGGGTCGATCGGTCACCCGGACGCGCTCCCCACCATTCTTGGCGCCTGCGCCGACAAACCAGCCGTTCGACGACGCGCAGTTCTCGCGTTGGCCTCATACGAAGGTCCTGAGGTCGACGCCGCGATAACTCGCGCGCTCACCGATCGCGATTGGCAGGTTCGCCAAGCAGCAGAAGACCTCACCGACAACCGCGGCTGAACGACAACCTGACCGAACGTCAACGACCGTCGCGTCGCCCTGCACAGCAGCATGATCAGGCGAATTGAACGGCGCTATCTGCTGCTGCGCTGATCCTCATTGCGCGTGATGAACATGTCGCGCAATGAGTCGTAATTCGAAAGACACCGGCCAGCGCCGAGCACAACGCACTCCAGTGGCGCATCGACGAGGTGCACCGGCAGCTTCGTTTCCTCTGCGACACGACGATCCAACCCTTTCAGCATCCCGCCGCCACCCACTAGATGAATCCCATTCGCGATGAGATCCTGAGCTAGTTCGGGAGGAGTACGAGCAAGACACGAAACGACAGCGTCGCAGACTGCACGCACCTGTTCTTCAATAGCGCCCCGCACTTCTGCAGGCTCCAGCATCACAGTCTTCGGTAGACCGCTCATCAAATCACGGCCTCGCACTTCGGCTTTCCACTCATCCGCTACGGGGTACGCAGAACCGATCGCCAACTTGATTTCCTCGGCGGTGCGCTCACCAATCGCAATGCCATACTCCTTGCGCACATACGCCTGGATCGCCGAATCGATATCAAAACTGCCAACCCGAACAGCCTCAAGCGCAACGATGCCGCCAAGCGAAATCACCGCGACCTCGGTAGTACCACCACCGATGTCGATCACCATGTTCCCCATCGGTTCGTGAATCGGCAGCGAAGCACCAATCGCCGCCGCCATCGGCTGTTCGAGCAAATGCGTTTCGGCGGCACCAGCAGCCCGTGCCGCGTCACGCACCGCTCGTTGTTCAACTGCGGTAATCGCCGAAGGAACACAGATCAACACTCGTGCGCGATGGAATCGGTGGACCCCGACACGCTGGAACAGGAGTCTGATCATCCGCTGGGTGATATCGAAATCAGTAATCGCGCCGCCACGCAACGGGCGCACAGCCACGATGTAGCCGGGAGTCCGACCAATCATTTGCCAGGCGTCTTGGCCCATCGCGAGCACTTCCTGATTGCGGCTGTTCAGCGCGATCACGGTCGGTTCGTTCAGGACAATGCCCTGGTTCTTCGCGAACACAAGGGTGTTGGCCGTTCCAAGATCGATCGCCAAGTCACGCGCCATCGATCAACCCTTTGGCCGGGGACGCGAACCACTATTCGTTCCGTCATGCGGAGCGAGCGCATCGAGGTTCCGCCCAAATTCACGGATACTCGACTCCGTGGAAGTCTTCGGCCGATTACGCCACACGACAATCGTGATACCAATCGCGCTCGAAATCACAACAAACAGCAAAAAGGGCATGCTCGCTACTCGCCGATCCTGGACGCATGAACAGGTCGCACTTCTGATGCATTGAGCGCCCAGGCCGAATCCCCGCCGAAATGCTCCTTTTTCCAGATCGGGACCGACACCTTCAACGTGTCGATCACGAAGCGAGCGGCATCGAACGCCACATCTCGATGTGGCGACGACGCCACAACGAGCACCGATGCCTCACCCAGCTTCAGCTCACCGAGTCGATGCAACACCGCGAGGCGCTCCAGGTCGGGCCAACGTTGGCGCGTCGCCACCACGATCTCACCCAGCCGACGCCGAGCGGGTTCCTCATACGCCTCATAGGTCATCGCGAACACATCGTCACGACCCTCAGCATGATCTCGCACCACCCCAGCAAACGACACGACCGCACCAGCCCGCGCCGTCGTCGCCCATGCGATCGCAGTCGCGATGGGCAATTCTTCGGAGGTGAGGACAATCCAGTCGGATTCGGCCTCAGGAACAGACAGCACACCGACCAGTGTAGGAACCGGATCTCTATCGCGCCTGATCTCGCTCGCCTGCGCGCGCGAGGCGGCCGTCGCTCTCTACACTCACCGTCGTGCTGGCTGCGGGTTTGCGTTGACGTGACGGAGAGCAGCCAGCCGCGCGACCCTCACGACGCCGCGAGCGCCGCCCGTCCGGATCCCCTCGATCGCCTGTGGCGCCACCCGAGCGAACTCCCCGGTCGAGGACGTCCACATCCCTCGCGCGCAACCGAGCGAGTCGGATTGGGCATGCTGCTCGGCGTCGGGTTCGGTAGCGCAATGTTCGGGTCGCTGCTGACAGTCGGAATCCTCGGTTTGTCTGGCCTCCTCGCAGGACCACCGAAGCCGACCGTTCGCGACAGATTGCTCACCAACGCGAACGATGAGGCCCGCACGAACGCGGCGCGGTCAGTGCGCCCGTCGATGGTCAAGATCACGTTCACCACGACGAAGGGACCAAAAATCGGCGCCGGTTTCTGCGTGCAACACGGCGGTCTCATCTTGACGGCAACTTCAGTAGTCGCTGGCCACGGCGGCGTCACAATCACCACCCCGAAGGGCGAAACAATGCCCGCAACCGTCGTCGGACGCGATCCAATCAGCGGTCTCGCGCTGCTCGAAGCAGCAGCTGATCTTCCCGCGGCGAGCCTCGCCACACACGCCCCCAACACGAGCCAATCGGTAATCGTCCTCGGTGGCGACGCGACGATAGGCGAGGGAATCATCAACGCAACCGGCCATGTTGAGGTCAATAGCTCGGGGTTGTCACTGCCCAACTTGTTGATTACGAGCGCGAGACCAGCACAAGCAGAAGCAGGCAGCGCACTCGTCGACACGCAAGGAAAAGTCGCAGGATTGCTGTTGGGAGGCGACGCCGGTGTCGTGCCCATCGACTACGCCCGTCAGGTCATCGACCAGCTCACGGCCAATGGCGTCGCTGATCACGCCTGGGTCGGAATGCATGGACGTGACTCGACCGTTGGCCCGCTCGTTACAACGGTCGACGCCGCAAGTCCTGCTGCCACCGCCGGCGCCCAAATTGGCGACATCGTGACAAAAGTCGACAACCGAGCAACGCTCACGGTGGCCGACATGCAGGCACTCATACGTTGGCGCTGGGCGCTCGACAAGATCGCCGTCGTCGTCATTCGTAAAGGCGAGCTCGTGACACTGACAATGCAAGCCGTCGGTGCACCCGTTGCGGCCACAACCGCAGGTGCCACCTCGGGCACCACGCACACCACCTCTCCGGTCACCACGACAAGTCACCCGTGACAGAACACGCGGCTGGAAAATGGGACCGACCCGCAACCAACGCGCGAGCATGAACGCATGTCTGATCCTGAGCTGAGCGATATCGACCGCGAACTCCTCAACGCGCTCCAATGGGACTTTCCGCTTGTCGCCCGACCATTTGCAGCGATCGGGGATCGCCTCGGCATCAGCGAAACCGAGACAATCGACCGCTGCACCCACGTGAAAGATCTCGGCATCCTTCGCCAATTGTCCGCAATATTCGACACGCGAGCACTCGGATATACCTCAGCATTGATCGCCGCAAAAATCGACCCCGAAACAATCGATCACGGTGCAGCACGCGTCAGCGAACATCCAGGTGTCTCCCACAACTACAAACGCAATCACGACTACAACCTTTGGTACACGTTGGCTGTACCACCCGGAGAAGATTTCGATGCGCACCTCGAGGTGCTGCACCGGAACTCAGGGGCCACTGTCACTCGCCGACTCCCAACGATCACGCTCTACAAAATCGGCGTGAAGCTCGACATGACCGGTCAAACAGCTGCTAACGCGAAAGCGGAAGTGCTGTCGCACGAACAGCCCGAGCGGCGTGCCGATATGGAAGTACCGATACTCACCCAACGCGAACACGACACCATCCGAGTCGCGCAAGAGGACCTTCCGCTCTGTAACGAACCGTTCGCGACATACGGCGCAGATATCGGTCTCAACGGAGACGAAATGCTCACAATGTTGCAGCATTTCAAGGATCGCAAATGGATGCGCCGGTTTGCCGCAGTCATGAACCATCGCAATGCAGGATTCAAAGCAAATGCGATGGGGGTTTGGGCAGTCCCTGAGACGGACCTTGTCGAAATCGGACCGCAGATGGCCGGATTTGCTGCTGTTTCACACTGCTACCGCCGTCCGACCTACGACGACTGGCCGTATTCCGTCTTCACGATGGTGCACGGCCGAAGTGCTCGCGACTGCGAAGCCACCATCGACGCAATCAGCACCGAAACGGGTATCGATGAATACGCGTTGTTGTGGTCGATCAAGGAATACAAGAAAGTGCGTCTGCGCTATTTCACATCCGACTGGGACGAGTGGAAGCTGGCCAATCTGGCGAGCGGATCCGCATCAACGATTGCGGCGACGCGTTAGCCACCAGGTCGCACCACCTGCGCCACCGAGCAACGCAGCCACCGCGGCGATCCATGGCAGTGGACGACGGCGCACGTCGGGATCGCCGGCCAACAAGATCGCTTCTTCGTTGGTGTGGCGCGGACTCCACCCGGTCGCTTTCAGCTTGTCATTGCTGAGAACCCACGGGTACATCACATAGGGCAAGACCTCCGGCGGCGCGTCACCGATGCCACTACTCCAGAGTGCAGTGAGTGCCTTGTGCGCAACGTCTTCAGGTACCGCAGGCGGTAGGCGATGCGGCGCAACGGCAACAGCATCATCGTGATCAAGCCAACCGTCGGACGCGACGTTGTACACACCATCGAGATCGTGTTCGATCGCGTGCACGATCGCTGATGCGACATCGTCGACGTGCACCACCTGACTCGGCGGCGTCGCGCCACGCACAACTGCAGGTGGGCGACCAACGGCAGCGCGCGCAAAAACCGATCGTGCGCCAGAGCCAACCACCGGTGCCAATCGAAGGCGAATGATGGCGACCTCGGAATGTTGATCGCTCCATTCGACCAAAAGCCGTTCACATTCGGCGTCGAGGATCGCAGGTTGATACCCAGGATTCGGGCGTACCGCCGAATCTTCGGTCAGTGGAACATCGTTGTTCTGCCAGGCGCCATACACCGCCGCGCTCGAAGCGCGAATCACTTTCCGCACAGAATTGCCATGCCCGCCGACTCCTGTTGGAGCAGAAATCGCCGCGAGCAACGCGCGCGTGCCGTCGACATTCACAGTGTGGGCAAGCGTCTCGCTCGGAGTCGGTCCCACGACGCCGGCCAAGTGGACGACAACGTCGGCGCCGTCCAGCAATGCCGAAAGGTCGCCACCGACAAGATCGACTAAATGGAATTCCAACGCCCCGACACGCCGCGCCGGCTCGCGCACATCGAGGCCAATGATTCGCTCCACGCCCTCAATCGCCTCAACCAACGGCAACAACCGTTGCCCTATCAGACCCGAGATACCAGTAATTGCGACCGTGCGTACCGAAGGGATTTCATGATCCATGGCCCATAGAGTGGATTCAGTGAGCAGTGAAAACCAAATGGACGACGAAAATTGGTCATTCGACCCTCAGGGTCTCGACCTCAACGCGCTGTTTTCCATGCTCCAATCACCCACCTCCGGGCCAGTCAATTGGGACGCGGCGCGCGAAATCGCCGAACAGCTGTGCACGCAGGATCCCGATCAGTTCGAGATGACCGACCCCTTCGCCCCGAACACGTTTGGCGCGAGCACCCCGAGCGCGAGCGCGAGCTCCCCGCACGAAGCTGCCACGCGCCCGGATCCCGTCGTTGACCCCGAGCGCGCCGAGTACATGCAGTCGCTCGTGCAGGCCGCGCAGGCAAACGTCGCAGCAACCACTGGCTTGGCGGAGAGCACAGCAGTCCCTTCGCGTTGCGTCACCCGAGCCGAATGGACCGTCGTCACACTCGACGGACTCCGACCCGTCTTGGAAGCGCTCGCGTCGCGCATGGCAACAAGCTTCGGGCCAGAAATGCTCGGGGCCCAGATGGGCGGAGCCGACGGCGACATGTTTGCGGGGATCCTCGGCGCCATCACACCCATGCTGTTCGGATTCCAAGCTGGATCTCTCGCGGGGCTCCTGTCGCACCACGCGCTCGGACAGTTCGATCTTCCGCTCCCGCTTGCTGCGCAGCCACAACTCGCGTTTGTCCTTTCCAATATTGAACAATTCGCCAACGACTGGTCACTTCCACTCGAAGAACTCAGCTACGCGCTCGCTGTGCGCGAGACCGTGCA
>JBBRPC010000006.1:0-42423 GCA_038228615.1 Acidimicrobiia bacterium
GGGAGCGCATATGACGCGTTGCGACGACGGGACATGGCGGACACTCGATGGCCGTGCGATCTATGCGCACGCGAAGACTGCCGGGTATCTGTATCAAGCCGAGTTGCGTGTCGCGCTCAGCGAGCGGCTTGGTGTTGCGTGGTGCGAGATTGACAATGGTGTCGCCGACATCGATGGTGTCCCGAAAGCGTTGGTCAAGTTGTTTTCGACGCGCCGTAACGAGATCATGGTGGAACTCGCCGCGCATGGATTGTCGTCAGCGAAAGCCGCGCAGGCCGCGACACTCGACACGCGAAAAGCGAAGGAGTACGGAACCGACAGCACGACACTCAACGACACATGGCGGCACAAAGCAGCCGATGCTGGCATGGATACGGACCTCGACCACGTGTTGCATGTCGCCGACCCGCACGCGAAGAAGGTCTCGCGCGAAGCGGTGATTGAGCAGCTCCTCGGGTCGGATGGTTTGACTGTGCGGGCGTCGACGTTTGATCGTCGCGCGGTGATCGAAGCCGTCGCGTGCGTGTCGCCGGCGATTGGTGCGTGTGAAGCGCGGACGATCGCGGATGTGGTGCTCGCGGATCCGCGTGTTGTGCCGTTATCGCTCGGCGCGAAACATGGTCAGCGATATTCGACGAAAGAACTGTTGCGGGTCGAGCAACGCCTCATCCACCTCGTTACCGAAGATCGTGAGACGTCGCGTGGTGTTGTTGGGGATGCGGTAGTCGATCAGGGTCTCGCCCGCTGGGTAACACTCTCACCGGAGCAGGTCGGGCTCGTCGTCGGGCTATGTAGTTCGGGAAATCAGGTCGATCTTGTCGTTGCTGCAGCTGGTTCGGGGAAGACGTTCAGTCTGGCTGCCGCGCCGATATCTGGCAGGCCGACGGCTACCAGTTGGTTGGTGCTGCGCTCGCCGCGACCGCGGCGGCGGAACTCGAATCCGCGACGGGGATCAGGTCGGACACGATCGCGATGCGCAACATCCAACTCCGCAACAGTGAACTCCAACTCGATCACCGGACCGTCCTCGTGATTGATGAGGCTTCGATGGTCGGCACTCGCGACCTCGCACCCCTGCTCACCGAAGCCGCGTTCCGTGAAGCGAAAGTCGTGCTCGTTGGTGACCCGTCGCAACTCCAAGCGATCAATGCTGGAGGTCTACTAGCTGGTTTGGCGGGGAGGCAGGACCCGATCGTGTTACGGGCGAACCGTCGCCAACGCGCCCAATGGGAACAAGACGCAATCGCTCAGCTCCGTCACGGCCAGATCGACCCGGCGCTCGCGGCGTATAGCGATCACGGGCGGCTCCACACCGCACCCAACGGCGACGAGTTGCGCGAACAGCTCGTTTCGGATTGGTATGCGACGAGCCGTGTTGGTGATGAGACATTGATGCTCGCGCAGCATCGCAACGCGGTCGATGACCTCAACCTGCGTGCCCGCCGCCGACTCATCGCGGATGGCATCATCAGTGGCCCCGCACTCGATCATGATGGTGTCGTGTTCCAGCAGGGTGATGAGATCGTGTGTGAGCGCAACAACCGCAAGCTCGGGCTCCGGAACGGGATGCACGGGACCATCACGAACATCGACGAAGAAACACAGTCGATCGAGTTCGTGATGCGTGACGGCACGAGCCAGACGATCCCGGCACGGTATTTGGAGGCTGGCCATGTCTCATATGGGTATGCGACGACGATCCATAAAGCGCAGGGCAAAACAACAGGCAAATGTTTTGTGCTCGCGACCGACCACATCGATCGCGAACTTGGGTATGTCGCGATGTCGCGCGGCCGTGACGAGAACCGTCTCTACATCGTCGAGACAATTCCCGACCCTGAACAGCACGTACCAGCAGTAGAGGAACCACCGGCGTCGATCGAGACGATTGCGAAAGCCTTGGCGGTGAGTCATCGTGAACATCTCGCCGTCGACCATCGCCCGGCCTGGACGGCACGCCGCAAAGAACTCGACAGGCTCCAGACCGAAATCGATCGGCTCGAACGGCTCCGTCAACGGATGCCAGAGGATCGAACCAAAGAGTTTGAGGCGATCAGAGATCGTTATTCGCGTGAAGTCTCGACGTATGAATCGGTTGTCGCGAAACGCGATGCGGCAGAATCGAAAGTGACGTTCAAACGTGGTGAGAAACGCGCTGCGATCGCAGCAGCGCAACGCCACGTCGATCGCGTCAGCGCCCAGCTCACGACCGCGAAAGAAGCACTCGACATGATCACGGCGCAACACCGCGAACATCAGGCGTTCATCGCGGAACATGGCGATATCAAAACCGAACTCAGCACCGCGAGTACCGCGAAGTTTGAACGGATCCGCCAGTTTGTTGACTCCTATCGTGATGACCCACCCGAGTACATCAAGACTCTCGGGCCGATCCCCGACGGCGGAATCGACTTCAGCAAGATTTGGCGGACGAAAGCTGTTGTCGTCGAGATGTACCCTGTCCACGCTCACGTGACCGACGACACCACCATCGTCAACAAACACGGCAAACCCGTAGCCGACATATTCGCGTCGGAGGCAAGCGAGCGGGATGTGCCTCAACCGGCGGTGATAGAGACACGGCTGAAAGCGCCAGAACTCGGGCGTTAGCAAGGACCTTGTATGTAATGTTTCGCCCTCGACTGTAGCGAGGCGCGCCCGACCGGTAGCTGCGTCGCAGCGAATCAACGACCGGGAAACATCGCATCTGTTCAGCTCCAACACCCAATGATGCAGCGATTGACACATACTGCGAGAAGGAGTAGCGTCGGGCGCACAACGAGAAGAAAGTGGGGGCACGATGCGTCACAAAAGAGTTCTTATTCCAATGGTGCTCTGCGCAGCTCTGTCGCTCATGAGTACTGTCGAGTCGGCGCACGGTGCTGATTCCGCAACGACGCGCACAGCGATTGGGTCGGCGAGAGTTGCGACTTATCGGGTGCCTGGCTACGGCCAGATTGGTGCTGGGCATGACGCCCATCGTTATTGGGTCCTCTATTGGAATCCGGTAAGAGGATCGGCCTATTCGATCACGGTCGCAACCCAAGGATTGCTTCCGTCCGATATGCAAATCCGACTGCCGAACATTCCTCGACCGGAGCTCGGTGCTCCCATCATGGTGCGTCAAGGGGCATCGGTGGCAGGTGCAGTGAGTGGCGATGATGCGAGAGCCGTGCTGCTGAGTCTCGTGCCGATAGGGCTATCCGACTTCCTGACGATGGCGGCTTCATCGTCGCATATCCCGCTCATCGCCGCGCGCCATCTGTCGACGGGCCCGAGTCCGCTTGTGATCAGTGGCTTGGCTGGTGGCAACCTGTCCGCTGACTGGGTTTTGCGATTCGGGAGTAGCGGCACCGAGACGCAACTTCCGCGTGGACGTCCTCTTTTTGATGTGTTGTGCAGGGTCGACGCATCGCACCCCAAAAGAGCGATTGTCGTCGTGGTGGCACCGCGGGATTCGGACGAAGCTGCTGTCTATGTTGACGGGCAATTCCGAGGCATGAACTCAGTGCTTCGTGACGAGCGCCTAGCACATTTCTCGCTCATCGTCCTCGAACTTGAGCGCGGTCCGCACCGGATTTCAGTTCAGGCCAATTCCAAAACGATCAACGAATTCATGCTCAATCGTTGTTTGGACGGCTGAGTTTGAGTCGATGTAGTCGCCAGAATCAGAGTTACGGATAGGGGAACCTGATGGATTTGATGTCGCGAAAACCAGAGTCGTCAAAGCGCTGTGCGCGGCTCGGTCCACTGTTGATGTCAGCTTGCTTGTTGGCGGCGATCGTGACGTTCGCTTTCGCGTCTGGTTCTTCCGGCGTGAGACAGGTCCGTGTCCAAACTCTTGGCGCCCGGGCGGCTTCCGCAGCGGTGCCGCCCATGATTCTCGTACCAACCCGAAGGGTCATGGGCTACTTGCCGATCGGCGGCGGAATCGATGCGTCAGCCTACTGGCTTGACTTCGCCGATGCCAAGGGCAATCGGTACACCTTGACCGTCGACCTTCCTGCGGAAGCTGGCGCATTGCCTGCGCTGGTAGCGCGTCGTGCTACAACGCGGAAAATTCGGACAGCGCGGACGAAGACTTTGTCGATCGGTTCGGTAGCGATCAATATTGACGGGAATCTCGATGCTCGCGATTCAAACGACGTCATCTCAGGGCTTACGCCGGTGTCGGTAGGAGCGTTTTCGGCGCTTGCGGACGCGGTACGGACTGGAAACACCGCTCGTGGCCTCGACAGGCGAACATTGAATTCGGCGGATGGGAAAAGCACGATCACCGCTTCGGTCTCGGGCGGACTCGGTGGAATGGAGTTCGGATTCGCATTCTCCGATGGGGGTGGCGATGCACTTCCGCTCGGCGCCTGGGCAATCGGGATGCCGATGACACACACAGCACGCGATGGAAACGTTGTCGAAGCTCTCCTTGTGGACCAACGGACGACATCAGTCCGCATCGTCGTCGATGGCCATGACACGTTTTCTGGAACCCCCACGACGGATCCGTACGATGCAAATGTCCGGATTTTCTTTGCCGAAGTACCAATCGACGCCACAACAGTTGACTTCGTGCCCGACGTTGGCACGGGTGTGAGTTTCAATCCGCGTCAAGCGTTGAGCGATTGACGCCGATTACCGTTTCTATGAAAGGTCGATCATGAGACTGCCGCGTCGAACGAATGCAAGGAAGGGCCTGACGTCAGCGTCGGGTATCGCCGCGACCATCATGTTGGTGGCGGCGCCCGCTGGCGCGACCTGCTCAAGCCCTGTGGCGGGATTCCCGAGCACGTCGCCGGTTCCTTTCGGTATCAGTCCGGTCAACGAAACTGGCCACGGAAGCCCGAACTGTACCGGGTTCACCGTGCCGTATACCTGGGGTGGAAGTCCGGACTGGACCACCACATACGACAGTCTCCGGACGTGCAACTACAACGCCGGAGCGGCAACAGATCCAGCGAACAATGTCTACATCCACTGCGCGTCTTCGACGACCACTCGAGAATGGCGTTTGGAAACGAAGATCAGCAGCGTCGAGGAACATCATTATCCGGTCATCTGCGATGGCAACCATGACGGATGGGTTCGCGGGGTCCAGTCAGATCCGAAACCGTATGACCCGACGGACGGAAGTACTGTCGGCAACAGTTACGCTTACCATATTCACGTCCACGCAGGTGATGCTTCGCTCGGTGGAACGGTCGTTTGTGCGGACACGTGGACCGGTTACATAAAGACCGACATCCTCAATCCATCGTTTTAGGCGAATAGGTTTGCGGAAAATAGGCAATCCGCCACGATCTAGATTGATAGCAAAGTCGCCCGTACCGAACGAAAAGCTGATAGTTGACGACGAGTTGCGTGCGCTCCTGTGATCGCTGGCGGCCCGCAGTCCATTTTTCTCGGGCGCGCCCGAGAACTTGTCGATGGCGGTACCGTCTCGCCAGGCATTCAGTACTCCATTTCGGTTACCGATTGCGAGACGTTTGAGGGCGCGTACGGTGTCGGTCCGCCAGGCAAGGCAATGACACCTAGAACAGTGCACTCTCTCTATTGCGCGACGAAGCCGATCGTCGCCTGGGCGTTCCTGGTAGCGGCAGCTGAAGCAGACCTTCCTCGAACGGCCGCATTGAGCGACTGGTCCGATCGCCTTCCCGACTGGTGTCACTCGGCGTCCGATCTCACGATCCAATCGCTGCTTGATCACACTGCAGGTCTGACAACACCAGGGACGCTGGATGCGCTTTTGACTCCCCCGAGCCGTCGCAGCGAAATGCTCTCACGCCATCGTCGAGTCGAGGGTCTCGGTTATAGCGAATATCTGAGCTGGGCCCTTCTCGAAGCAATCATGGTTAGCGTCCTACACATTGAAAACCCGAGTGAATACATTGAGCATTTGCTCCAAGGCCGGGGAATCCGCGGTCTTTGGTTCAACGTGTCCAGAGAGGTCTTCGATGTCGTCCGCCCAGACATCGGAGTGACCTATGCGCTTCGCGATGGCGGCCGTGCGGTGCCGTGGCTCCACGACAGGACTTTCCAATTTCTTCAACAAGAAATCGGAATACCGTTGGGAGGCTTTGGCACGATGACTTCGATTCGGTCCTTCTATGCGAAAGTGGTTCCGACGATTGACTTCACCCACTCCCTGGTCGTCAACGATTTTGACGTGAAGCTAGGTCGCAGGTGTTCGTATGTGGATGGATTTCTGACCCACCTGGGCCAGCAACATTTTGGTCAAATGATAAGCCCTCTTGCCGTCGGTCACGTCGGTTGGATGCGGACGTTTGCGTTTTACGATCCGGAGAACGAGCTTTCGTGCGCTGTCGCACTCAACGGAGCACCGGCGAAGGAGGATGACCTGAACTCCGCACGTGCGTATCTCATCGACGGATTGTACAAAGACTACGGACTTGGCCAACTTGAATTGATCCGCGATGTCGATTCGAATTAGCAAACTGGAGCGTTCTGCTGCTCTCAAGGTGGCGGCGTCGAACCTCGACGTGGTCCCTGGCATGGATATCATTTGCGTCTACGAATATGGTATTTCTGGATCAGATCGGAGTGTTCTCAGCTTGACCTTTTCCAGCGGTCAGCTCGCGGACTTGCGACATGAACGACACGAAGATGCCGCGATCGTGCTACGAACCCCTCGCGCCCAGTTTGTTGGCGACCTCTGGCCTCGACAGGGCACGAGCCTCGTCTCTGAGATGCAAGTCGTTTTTGAAACAAGGTGGGGGATGTTTTCACTGGCTCCTCCACCTCTGACGCACCTCCACGCGTCTTTGACTGTTCCTGATTTGAACTTTCAACACATCGATTGTGCTGACGTCCTACTGCAATTGAAATTGGCGGATAGTTATGCGGGCGAACTCTCGTGCTTCGTTCAGTTCGTCGCAGGGCGGGTGGCGACTCTCGGTGTCGGCACTGTGGCCAACCCCTCCATAACAATCGTCGCTCCCTACCTCGTGGGGCTGCAATACTTGATGGGTACGATGACCATTCCCGACGTTCTGGACCGTGGAATCGTCGTAGGCGACACGGTTCTGCTGAGCGTTCTCCAGGGCCTGTTGTTCGATGACGACAACGCGCGTTGCATAGAAATCGCTCAGCCTGTCCTGCGGTATTCGGCGGCATTGGCCAGACTTGTCGCTCGCCCGAAATTTCGCGCGTTCGTCGAGATGCTTGACGCGTGATCGCTAGGGCCCGTGTCCATGAAGGCATTTTCTGAAATTGATTGATTCGCCCAGAGTCGAGCGCGTCCTGGTGCAGGCGCCCCCATCACGAGTGCATGCCGAAGAAATGCATCCCATCCGCTATCCCATCTACGGCACGGAATGGGCATCATCACGTGGACGCAACGTCACCGAACCGCTGATCACACGTGACCTGACGGACGGAAACCGACTGTAAACACTGCGGTTTCCGTTCTTTTAATCCGCAGGTTCCGGGTTCGAGTCCCGGGCGGCCCACCGTAAAAGACCAGGTCAGATGCTATGAAACGCAGCGGACGGTCTGGTCTTTTTCTTGCCATCCAAGAATCATCCAAGAATTTTGGTGTGTACATTCTTGGGTATGCGTGGCTCACTTCGACAGCGTCGACCCGGTACTTGGGAACTGATTGTGTCGCTCGGCCGGGATCCGCTCGACGGGAAATATCGACAAGTCAGCCGCTGCATCGATGGCAACAAACGCGAGGCGCAACGCGCACTAGCCGAACTCGTAACCGAGGTCGCCGCAGGGCATCGCTCCGGCGCTGACGCGACCGTCGCCGATCTGTTGGCCCAGTGGCTCGATCATGCGGCTGATGAATTGTCGCCGACGACGTTGCGGACCTACCGCCAGATTGTGCGCCGCCGTCTGAATCCGGCAATCGGCCATGTGCGGGTGCGCAAACTCCGTGCGCAGCAGCTCGACGAGCTGTACCGGGCACTGATGCGAGACGGGAAGCTGTCGCCCACCACGGTGCGTCAAGTGCATTCCGTGATCCGGCGCGCGCTCGGCCAAGCCGTGCGTTGGGGATGGATCACAATCAACATCGCTGCCAACGCAACACCGCCAAAGGCGCGCAAACCACAACTCGAACCGCCCACGATCGAAGAGGTCCAAAAGATCCTCGTCGCAGCCTTCGAGGACAACACCGAGTTCGGCGTGTTTCTCCACCTCGTTGCCGCCGCAGGTCTTCGCCGAGGCGAGGCGTGCGCGCTGCGATGGACCGACATCGACCTCGAGCACGGCATCCTCGTGGTGAGCCGTGCACTCATCGGCACACCGGGGCGCGGCTACATCGAGAAGGACACCAAGACGCACGCGATCCGCAAACTCGCGCTTGACGCCGACACGATCGAACTGCTTGTTGCGCATCAGGCGCGGATGAGTGCACGATCTGCCGCATGTGGCGGAGCGAATAGTGCCGACGCGTTCATGTTCAGTGAAAGTGCTGATGGCCGAGAACCGTGGCACGTCGACACACCAACGGCGAGGTTTGTTCGACTGCGCAAGCGCATCGGCCTCGACAACGTCCGGCTCCACGACCTTCGCCACATGCATGCAACGCAGTTGCTCGCAGCTGGCGTTCCGGTGAGGACAGTGTCTGGGAGGCTCGGCCATGCAAACGCAGCGACAACACTCAACGTTTACGCGCACTTCCTCGAAGCCAGTGATCAACAAGCAGCGCTCGTAATCGGAGATCTACTCAGACCTCAGTAACAACGAAATGGTGTTGTTCCAACGTCAATCGACGCCAAAAGCGAACCCATCCGTTGCAGATGTGAGCCGCCAATATCGGCAGTCGAGCGTGTTCAGTGACTTGGTGGGGCGGACGCTCGGCGACGGATTTGCGGGAAGAGATGCTCGACGCTGGTCACGATGCACACTGTAACGATCGACCAAACGATTCCGATTGCGATTATCGAACCGAGGACTGCCCAGCCGCGTACACCAACGAATTTCTCACCGAGTCCGCGCGCTGCGAACTGTCCAGCGCTGATAGCGCCGATCCAAGAGCGACCCGGACAGCTGCGATGATGATTGCGAGCACGAGACCACTATGGCTGATAACCATTTCGGATTCAAGTAGCCGAGCGGCAGGTGTGTGTGGCTGGGCATCCCCTCTGGTGGTGGAGACATCCATTAAGAGGAGTGTCATGTCAGAGATTCGAAGGAAGTTTGATCAGGACTTCAAAGATGGTGCGGTCAGGATCGTGCTCGACACGGGCCGGCCTCTCGCTGAAATCGCCCGGGAGATAGGTGTGTTGGAAGGCACGCTCGGGAACTGGGTCGCGAAGGAACGATCGAAGTTGAAGCCCGGCGGGTTGTCGGAGACTGAACGCGCTGAGTTGGGTCGTCTCCGTAAAGAAAATGGGGAGTTGCGGATGCAACGTGATGTCCTCAAACGATCCGTGGTCCGCTGGTAGACGAAGCGATGGGCCGCAAGACGTGACCACCGCGATCGAAACTCAAAGGACCGACCATCACGTTCCCGTCGCGGTGTCATGCCGTGCGTTAGGGATCGCGCCGTCAACGTTCTATAAGCATCGATCGAGTCAACTGGCTCCGACAAAGGTGCGTCGGGCTGAGCTCGATAAGGAGATCAGGGCTGTGTTCACTGCGAATGATGGGACGTATGGGAGTCCGCGTGTCCATGAA
This sequence comes from Acidimicrobiia bacterium, assembly GCA_038228615.1. Lineage (GTDB taxonomy): Bacteria > Actinomycetota > Acidimicrobiia > IMCC26256 > PALSA-610 > F1-120-MAGs023. Next base: position 9,640 of record JBBRPC010000006.1, read on the forward strand.
GAACTCATCGAGAAACCGCAATGGGGATCGTTGTCTGTGAACACGGTCGCGAAACGGATGCATGCGTTGGAACTGTTCGGAAAACCTAAGAAATATGGGCGTTCTTTAACACGTGCCGACAAAGACACCCCGAAGTTTCCGAACTTGTTGAAACGTCAGTTTGATCCGGCGGCGATGAACGTCGCGTGGGTTGGCGATATTACTGAGATCGTGACGTGGGAACGCAAGCTCTACCTTGCGACGGTGATCGATCTCTATTCGCGGCGGTTGCTTGGCTGGTCGATTGGACGCGATCAGAAAGCCACGCTGATTGTCGATGCGATGAACGTCGCGATCGCGACGCGTGGCGGCAAGCTAAATATTGGTGGTGTGATCTTCCATTCGGATCGTGGCACGCAATACACATCAAACGCGTTCACGAAGCTATGTCGCGATGCGAAGATTGTGCAGTCGATGTCGAGGGCTGGATCATGTCTCGATAATGCCGTGGCGGAATCGTTTTTTGCGTCGTTCAAAGGTGAGGTGGTGTATCGCAGCGTGCTCGCGACCGAAGTGATCGCTCGCCGCAAGACGCTCGAATGGCTCGACCGTTACAACACCATGCGGCGACACAGTTACTGCGATTGGCTTTCGCCGATCAGCTACGAGAAACTCAACACCCAAGCGGCACTCGCCGCGTAAACCAAACCCTCCACGATCCAAGGGGAGGCCCATCATGACCGCAGACCTCGGTGCGCGCACGGCGCAAGGTTTCCTTGATCGCCACGAACAAGGTGCGAGTGGCCACGATCACGACGTTGACGTTGCGAATAATCGCGTCGGCGTTTCGATTGGTCGGCACGTGTCTGGGCGTTCGAACGTGGAGAGCATGTGCAACATCTACTTTGCCTATGGCTATCTCAACATCACCGGTGGATGACGCGATGATCGAATTTGACGGCTTTGGTGGAGCGGCACGAAAGAATCCACGTTGGGTAGCAAGGCTGGCGCTAGTCGCCTGCATTCCGCTGTTGGGGCCAACGCTTGCCTCGGCGGCGTTACTCACGCGCGATAACTGGAACGATGGACACGTATTTGTTGCGGTGCTGCGAGCAGCTGCTCAAATCGGGATTGTTGCCGCGTGTTGCCGCCTTGTGCTGATCGCTAAGAGAAGGCATCGAGTCACTTCTAAGTTTTGGAAACTTTGGGGGGGAATGATCATTCTTGCGGTCCTGTTGCTTGTTGCCAACTTGTATGAGATTTCGACATTTCCGAGTGGCTGAACCGCTACGGATGCGTCCTTCAACAAACTTGGAGACATGCCCGCGACGAAGAGCGTCAAAATCGATCAAGAACTGCGAAAAATACCCGACCCGATACTAAAATCGATGCTTCAACATGCTCGGCGGAGATGGAATCACCATCGGTGATCCTATCCACTTCACGGCAGTCAGGCTGTCCGAACGGACGCGGCGTCGTTGGGTTTGGGATCAGGCGGCACATTGTGGACGGGAATATATGCGTTGGGCATTTAGGTCTCTGTTGCTTCCCGAGGGCAGCGTCGATTGTCGTCGGTGAAGCCCTGTTTCGTAGCTGGATCGAGCAATAATGCCGCTCGACGAGCGAATTCGACGGGCCGGTTGCCGAGATCGCGTACGTATCCCGCGGTTGTTGTCGGTGAGTTGTGGCCGACGTAGCGGGCGATTTCTTCGATTGATTCACCACCGCCCGCGTAGAGCGCCGTCACCACAGAACGCCGCCCTGTGTGCGTGCCAAGCCTTGTCGTGTCGATCTTCGCAACCGCTGCCGCGCTATGGAGCAGCTTCGTGATGGTCTGGCGGGTCGCGAGCCCACCGACGGTGTTCGTGAATACCAGCTCGATCGGTCGGCCTTCGTAAACATGTTCGGGCCACGGCTCAGCGCTCGCCAAACGTTCCGCGGCTTGAACCTTGCGCCGTTGACGTAAAAGCCTCACAACAGACGGTGCGAGTCTGTGTTCGCCCATCGCTCCGGCGGTTTTGGTCGGACCAAGTGCCGGACCGTCGTGGTCCACGTACACGCAGGCGCGCCGAACGCAAGCGGTTCCAGCGTCGAGGTCGAGGTCTGACCACGCGAGTCCGAGCGCTTCACTCACCCGCCAGCCTTGCAAGAACAGCAATGCGATGACGGCGGCATTGCGGTCGGCTTCGGCAGCGGTAAGCAAGTCGTGCACTTCGTCGACGCTGAGCGCGCGGGCGACATTGGGCGGAATTCGTGGGGCCTTGACGCGTCGCACGGGGTTGGAGTTTGCGGGCCCGAGTTCCACTGCTTGGTCCATGATTTGCGCGAGCGTCTGGCGATGATGGCCGACCGTCTTTGGCGCGAGCGTCTCCAAGAGCCGCGATTGCCAGCTAACGACCTGCTCGGCTTTGAGTGAGCCGACTTCAATCGTCCCAAGCGTCGCAATGATCCGCCGCACACGATCTTCGGCTTTCGCCCAGGTCGATGCGCGAACCTGATGGCGTTGCACGTTGTGTAGCCACCAGCTCGCCAATTCCCCGATCGATGTCTTGTTCGACATCGATGACAAGTTGGAGACTTGGCTCGCGAGCGCGACGAGTCGCTCGGAGCGCTTCTCTATCACCTTGTCTCGAGTTGAAGCGCTGACGGTGCGGGCGCGCGGCTCGCCCGGCACGCGATAAGTGGCTCGCCAACGTCCGTCGGCAGTGAAGTACACCGAACCTTCGCCGTTGCTTGCTTTTCCGTGCACGGTGATCACGCCATCGGTAGCGACCGAACGTTTTCCAGTTGGTTTGCGCGCCATCCCAGGATCCTATTTGGTAGCAACGCTGGAAGCAACGCTCCGTGAATCGTGCCGAACTACTGCGAATCGCCTGGCGTCAGAATCTCAGAAAACGTAATGTTTAGAACGGTATTTCACGGACTCGCTGATACTGCAACGGTCTCAGTGGGAGGCTTGGCGGAGGGAGTGGGATTCGAACCCACGGGGCTCATCACCCAACGGTTTTCAAGACCGTCCCATTCGGCCGCTCTGGCACCCCTCCGTGAGCGAGCCTACCGTCACGGATGCTGGCCTAAGTCACAGCTGGGATGTAGTCGCGCCCTATCCATGGTCGAAGTACTTCAGGAACGACGAAGCCACCTGCGCTGTCCTGGCAATGCTCGAAGAGAAACACGAGGGTTCGCGAAATCGCGGCCGCGGTCCCGTTCAGGGTGTGCACGTGCGAGGATCCGCCGCCGTCGGATTTCATGCGGGTGCCGAGACGTCGGGCGGAGTAATCGAGATAGTTGGAACATGACGTGGCTTCGCGGTAGCGCCCCTCCGAAGGCAGCCACACCTCAATGTCGTACTTCTTCGCGGCGGCGGCGCCGAGGTCACCGGCAGCGATATTGACTACTCGGTACGGAAGACCGAGTCCGCCAATAATGCTCTCTTCGATCGCCAGAATACGTTCGTGTTCATCCCACGAAGTCGCAGCATCAGCGAACACGAACATCTCAACTTTGTCGAATTGATGCACGCGAAAGATGCCGCGCGTATCTTTGCCATAGGTACCTGCTTCGCGGCGGAAACACGATGAGAAACCGGCATAGCGCAACGGAAGGGTCTCAGCGCGAATCGTTTCGTTGCGATGCAGCACCGACAGAGGAACTTCCGCCGTACCTACGAGGAAGAGCTCACCATCGTCGACGTCGTATACCTGCGCACGATCGGTCGGAAAAAAGCCGGCTTCTTCCATTGTCGATTCGCGCACGAGCACCGGGGGTATCACCGGTGTAAATCCCGACGCAACGAGCTTCGTCATCACCCATTGCACAATCGCGAACTCAAGTAAAACCGCGTCGCCAAGCAGGTAGGCGAAACGACTTCCGGCAATTTCTGCTGCACGCTCGCGGTCGACCCAGTGCATCGCCTCTGCAAAGTCTGCATGGTCTCGCACTGGCGCGACCGTTTGTTCACCGACCGAACGAATCACCGTTCCATCGTCTTCGCCTCCGTCGGGAGCCGATTCATGCGCAGGATTGGGCACCTTGAGCATGAGGGCGCGCAACTCGGGTTCGATTGCAGCGAGATCCGCCTCTGCACGCGCCAGCTCGCTCTTCAACAGCGTCGCGGCCTCGATTTTCGCTGGCCGTTCTTCTCGCGATGATTGGCCGATGTCTTTGCTTGCGATGTTTTGGCGCGCCCGAAGGTCTTGGACCGTCGCGGTGATGTCGCGTTCTCGCAGCCCAAGGGAGAGAAGCTCATCGATCAGGCCTGGCTGCACTCGCTTTCGCTCGATGCCGACGCGGTACGCGGGATCACCCGCAAGTCGTTTGAGATCGATCATTGCCGCTGATCGTATGCGGCAACGCTTCGACACGATTGCATCGTTCGTTCACCGAGCAGGTTCGTGAAACACAGCCAGCAAGGCGCGGCGGAGTTCATTGGGCATCGCGCTGTTGACATCGTCGTGGCTGAGGTGACCGACGACCGCGATCGTCGTGCGCATCTGGTCCAAATATCTTGTGCACCCAGTACATTCGCCGAGGTGCGCATCGACCCGCGCCGCGACCTCCAGCGGCAGCGCGCCTTCGATGTAATCAGTCACAAGTCGTGTCCAACCGCGACAATCGATGCTTGCGACTGGTCGACGGAAGATACGACGGAACAACGGCCTCATTGTGAGATTTCCTCAAGATGCTGCTCGAGCGCAGCGCGGACTTTGGATCGACCGCGATGCAGCAGGACTCGTTGATTGGTCTCGGAGATATCCAAAGCGTTACACACCTCAGCTGAACTCAACCCAACGACGTCGCGCATCACAACGACTTCACGCTGTGCCGAGGGGAGTGCCTCAAGCGAGGCTCTGATTTCAGCAAGCGTTTCCGTACCGAGGAGCCGCTCCTCCGGCACGTGCTCCCACGAGGCAGGCAAGGTCGACCAGTGGTGTTCATTCTGCGCTCCGGATGGCAGGAATCGATCAAGGTTGATTGACGTCTCATCGTCGACAGCGCCGATTGCGGCGAACGGTACGGAGCGATTTTCCTTCACGCCTCGCGTCCTGGCGATATTGAGCAGGATCCGGTACATCCACGTGGAGAGCGACGCTCGGCCTTCGAAGCCATCGATCCCGCGCAAGACACCAATCCATGTTTCCTGCACGACCTCCTCGGCGACGGCGCGGCTCGGTACATACGACAACGCGAGTCGCAACAACGGCGCGTAGTAACGATCGATGAGGAACTCAAAAGCACGGTCATCGCGCGAACGCAATCCGGCGACGAGATTCGCCTCGTTTCGGAAGTCGCTCCCCGCAGAGGCCATCGGTGCCATCACGACCTTTCTACACTGCGGCTGTGTACTCCTGCGATGACCTCATAGCCAACCACGCCATCCGCCGACTCTTCGATGGCGATTTCACACTTTGGTCAGAGTCTCCAACCGAAATCACGAACCGATTGGGTTGGCTCACCGAACCTGCCGCGATGATCGATCGGATCCCAGACGTACGGTCGTTCGTTGACGCCGTGCGAGCACACAATATCGATCGGGTCGTGTGGTGCGGCATGGGAGGATCGAGTCTGTTCCCTGAACTACTGGCCGCGTCCGAACTCATCGGCGCAGAACCCATCCAATTCCGAGTGCTCGACAGCAGCCATCCCCACGCGGTACTCAGTGCCCACGGGTTCGCCGATGAGGGCAACACGTTGTTCGTGTGCGCGTCGAAGTCTGGGGGCACGATCGAAACGCGTTCGCACTTGGAATATTTCTGGCATCATTTTCACGCCAACGCACAGTTCGCCGCCGTGACCGATGCTGGGTCGGCCCTCGACGGCATCGCACGCGAACGCAATTTCCTCGGCGTGTTCAACGCAAATCCCAATATCGGCGGTCGCTATTCGGCACTGTCGCATTTTGGCGTCGTGGCAGCAGCACTGCTCGATGTTGATATCAGCGCGATGCTTGGCGGGGCTGCAGCGATGCTGGGTCAATGCAGCGACAGCACCGACGCAAATCCGGCGTTACAACTCGGCGCACTCATGGGAGGCGCCGCGCGCTCCGGCCGCGACAAACTTGTTCTCGATTGCAACCGCGGGTTTGGCGCGTGGCTCGAACAACTCATCGCCGAATCGACCGGCAAGCTTGGTCTCGGCATTCTTCCTGTACCCGGCACAATCGACGATGCGAACGGACCCGATCGCGTTCGCGTGTCGTACGGTCGTGGCGGCGACATGGATCTCGGCACTGATCGAGTGACGGCGCTTCCGGAGGCGCTCGGCGCGGAAATTATTCGTTGGGAAATTGCAACGGCGATCGCCGGTGCGACCCTGGCCATCAATCCGTTCGACCAACCCGACGTCGAGGCAGCGAAACTGGCCGCTGGTCGAGCGCTCGACAGCACTCCGGCATCAATTGCGGTGACAGAACTGCATACAGCGCTCGCGGATCCCGGACCGCACGGCTACGTCACGCTCCAAGCATTCGTTGATCCGCAGGGACCGGTTGCCCTTGCGCTCGAAGCATCACGGGTCGCGATTCGCGACGCCACCGGCCAAGCCGTCACCGCGGCCGTCGGACCTCGATATTTGCATTCGACAGGGCAATTGCACAAAGGCGGGCCCAATACCGGGATTTCACTCCAGATCATCGACGCTGATCTCGTTCCGCTCGCGGTTCCGGGTCGGCCCTTCGGGTTCGATGACCTGATCAGGGCACAGGCGGCAGGCGATTTCGAGGCGCTCACCCACGCCGGTCACCGTGTGTTTCGCGTGGATTCCCTCAATTTCTGAACAATCCTGGTCTCAACCACTTGCAGGTGTCACAGAACTAGGGATAGTACATACGCGTTACATGTTTCGATGTGTAACCCCGCGAGCTTGCCGTACAACCCCCAAGTTGGCCCGCCCGAGGCCCGGCGAACCTGCGTAGATGAAGGGCGCTCCCCCAAGCGCCTGGATTTGAGGCCGACCCATGCCCGTGGGTCGGCCTCTTCATTGCTGATTGGGAATCGAGGTTGCACCGGCCACGCGCGTCGAGGCTCCCCACCCGGTAGCTCGCGATCGGCAAGAATGGGCCCATGCAGCTCGGGATGGTCGGATTAGGTCGAATGGGCGCGGGCTTAACCCGCCGGCTTCTTACCGCAGGCCACGACCTAGTGGCATACGACGTTGACGCAGGCGCTGTGGACGCAATCGCTGCTGGCGATAGTCACACCCGGGGCGCCACACCTGCCCACTCGCTGGCAGAATTGGCGAAGGCCATGACGGCACCTCGGGCCGTGTGGGTCATGGTCCCAGCTGCGTTCACGACCGCGACCATCCACGAACTCGCCGCGATCCTCGAACCCGGCGACACCATCATCGACGGCGGCAACAGCGATTGGCGTGACGACATCACGCGCAGTGCCGATCTCGCGCAGCAGCGACTGCATTATCTCGACATCGGAACCAGTGGTGGTGTGTGGGGCGAGGCTCGAGGCTTCTGTTTGATGATCGGCGGGGAACCAGAGCCGGTCGCTCGGCTCGCGCCGATCTTCGACGCACTCGCGCCAGGAATCGCCACAGCGACGCGAACCGTCAACCGCAGCGGCGAAGCAACCTCGGAGGAACAAGGTTGGTTGCACTGTGGACCAGCGGGCGCTGGCCACTTCGTGAAGATGGTCCACAACGGTATCGAGTACGGCCTGATGGCCGCGTACGCCGAAGGTCTTTCGTTATTGTCGGCAGCTGGGTCGGGTGTCGGAGACCGCACCCACGACGCAGAAACCGCGCCGCTCGCACATCCTGAACAATTTCAATACGGATTTGATCTCGCCGCGATCACCGAACTCTGGCGACGCGGGAGCGTCGTGCCGTCGTGGCTGCTTGACCTGCTCGCAAACGCGTTGGCGGCATCACCTGATCTGCACGAATTCGCGGGCCGAGTTTCGGATTCTGGCGAAGGGCGCTGGACGGCAGAAGCGGCGATAGCGCTCGGTGTTCCGACACCTGTACTCACCTCCGCGCTCCAGGCTCGCTTCGCATCACAAGGCAACGCGACCTTTGCGGGCAAGGCTCAGTCGGCACTCCGTAAACAGTTCGGCGGACACACAGAAAAGCCAGCTGCCGCTGGCGAAGGGGTGTAATCAAACGTGGCGATGCCGCTGCACATGTATCGAGATGTGCAGCAACTCGCGCGCGCCGCTGCCGACGCGCTTGCTTCAGAATTGAGCTGGGCGATCACGCAACGCGGCACGGCTTCGCTCGCCGTTTCTGGCGGTACGACGCCGTGGCTGATGTTGACGGCGCTCGCCCGTCATCCCGTCGCATGGCACAACGTGCACTTGTGGCAGGTCGACGAACGCGCGGCCCCGTTCGGACACGCCGACAGGAGCCTCACACATATCCAGGCGTGTTTTCTCGATATCGTCAACCTTCCAGACGACAACGTCCATGCCATCGCGATCGATGACGATCTCGATGCCGCGGCGTTGGCCTACTCCGAGGCGATTCGCGACCACACTCAAGGCATCTTCGACGTCGTACACCTCGGACTCGGCGACGACGGCCATACCGCATCGCTCGTTCCGAACGACCCAGTACTCGCTGTCAACGACATGTTCGCGGCGGCAACGCAGGAGTATCGCGGTTACCGGCGAGTCACCGTGACCTACCCGACGCTGGCAGCGGCTCGCAACATTGTCTGGCTCGTCAACGGAGTGACGAAGGTTGCGCCACTCCGGCAGCTGATGGCGCTCGACGACACGATTCCGGCCGGACGCGTTCCCCAAGCGCACGCGCAACTGTTTTGTGACGATGCCGCAGTTTCGCCAGAGCCCCTCCGCGAGTAACGTGCGGCGGCCACAGAACCTCGATATCACGAAAGAGCCACCATGCGCGCAGCAGTCTTTACCGGTACGGGCGAGCCCCTCGCAATTGAAAATGTTGAACCGTCGGCCCCAGGCCCGCGAGACGTCATCGTCGAGTTGGGAGCCAGCGGAGTGTGCCACTCCGACCTCTCCATCAAGAACGGTTACGTTCCGATGCCTCCCGGCTACATCCTCGGCCATGAGGGCGCCGGATTCGTCGTGGAAGTCGGCGCCGAAGTCACCGGAATTGTGAAAGGCGACAAAATCGTCGCATCGTTCATCCCTGCGTGCGGGGTATGCATTCCGTGCTTGAGCGATCAATCACATCTGTGCGACAAGGAGTTCGAGGTCATGATGGCCACCCGCGGCAAGCTCGCGAACGGCAATCCGTACCTCACCATGACAGGCCTCGGTACGTTCGCCGAGGCAATGACCGTCGACCAATCGTCGGTGGTCAAAGTCAACACCGATCTTCCGTTCGATCAGCTCGCGTTGATCGGTTGTGGTGTCACCACAGGCGTCGGTGCAGCATTGAACACAGCCCAGGTACATCCAGGCGCGTCCGTCGCGATTATCGGTTGCGGCGGTGTTGGTCTCTCGGTGCTGCAAGGTGCGCGCATCGCTGGCGCAGCGCGAATTATTGCCGTCGACCAAGGCCTCGAAAAGAAAGCCATCGCTGAGCAGATGGGCGCGACCGACTACGTGAATAGTGAAGACGGAGATCCCGTCGCTCAGGTCCAAGCGATTACCTCCGGTCGCGGCGTCGACTACTCGTTCGAGGTCATTGGTCTGCCTGAAACAACGCTCCAGGCGTACAACATGATCCGCAAGGGCGGCACCGCAGTGATGGTCGGTATGACTCGCGCCGAGGCGCAGCTCACCATCTCAACCTTCGACTTGTTCTACAGCGAAAAGACGTTGAAGGGATGCAAGTACGGTTCCGCACAGGTGCGTCGCGACTTCCAGCGCTTCGTCGACCTCATCGAAACGGGTCGTCTCGATACTGCATCGATGGTGTCGCGTCACATCAAATTGGACGAAGTCAACGATGCGTTCGGAGCGATGGAACGACGCGAGGTTGTTCGCAGCGTGATCACCTCGTTCTAACCCTTTCAGTGTTTCACTAGGTCGAGCCCCTCAAACATTGAGGGGCTCGATTCAGTTCTCAGGAGGTGCGCGCGTTCATGTATCCAGGACATTGGGCAATTGAAACACCCGACAAGGTCGCGTTCGTGATGGCGGCATCGGGCAGCACCGTCACCTACCGAGAGCTGAACGACCGTTCGAACCAATGCGCGAACATGTTGTGGTCGGCGGGGTTGCGATTCGGTGATCACATCGCCGTATTGATGGACAACAACGATCGGTACCTCGAGATTTGTTGGGCTGCTCAACGCATGGGGCTCTTTTACACAGCGATCAATTGGCATTTCATTGCCGAAGAAGCTGCGTACATCATCGACGACTGCGACGCGCAGGCCCTCTTCGTCAGCGGAGCGACGGCCGAAGTCGCATTGGAGTTACGCGATCTGATGCCGCGCGTCGCATTGCGATTCTCCGTCGACACCGACATCGATGGGTACGACCGATACGAAACCGCGATCGCGGCCTTTGCGACTGATCCGGTGCCGGAAGAATTCGAAGGTACTCCGATGCTCTACTCATCGGGAACTACCGGGCGCCCCAAAGGAATCAAGTACGAACTCGCACGCGAGCCAATGGGGCAAATGCCGGGCAACTTGGCGCTGATGACCACGAAGTTCAGCTTCAATCAGCAATCGGTTTACCTGTCGCCTGCCCCGCTCTATCACTCTGCGCCGTTGTTCTATTGCATGAGCACGTTGCGTCTCGGTGGAACGGTCGTGATCATGGAACGCTTCGATGCGCTTGTCGCCCTCCAGTACATCGAGCAATACCGGGTGACGTGCAGTCAATGGGTTCCGACGCACTTCGTGCGCATGTTCAAGCTGACCGAAGCAGAACGTTGCCGCTACGACTTGTCGTCCTTGCAATCGGCAGTGCACGCTGCCGCTCCGTGTCCTGTCGAAATCAAACAGAAGATGCTCGACTGGTGGGGGCCGATCGTTTGGGAGTACTACTCATCGACCGAAGGCGCGGGAGCAACAATCGTGTCGCCGCAAGACTGGCTCAGTCATCCCGGCACCGTGGGAAAAAGTGCAGTCGGCACAATCCATATTCTCGATGACGACGGCACCGAAGTTCCCGCGGGGACGTCGGGCACCGTCTGGTTCGAATCTGTCTCCGGACGGCCAGGTTTTCGCTATCACAAAGACGACGCAAAGACGTCGGAGGCGATCGATGCACGTGGCTGGTCGACGGTCGGCGACATGGGGTACCTCGATCCCGACGGCTACCTCTTCCTTACCGACCGACGTACGTTCATGATCGTCTCCGGGGGTGTCAACATCTATCCGCAGGAGGCCGAGAACCGCCTCATCACCCACCCCAAGGTGTACGACGTTGCGGTGTTTGGGATCCCCGACGCAGAAATGGGCGAGCGGGTCCACGCTGTGGTGCAACCCGTCGACATGGCACAGGCTGGGCCCGAACTCGAACGGGAACTCCTGGCGTTCTGCAACGAGCACCTGTCGAAATACAAGTGTCCGAAGGCGATCGATTTCGATCCAGAACTTCCGCGCCAACCAACGGGCAAGCTGTACAAGCGGCTAATTCGCGATCGGTATTGGGGCAACAAGACGACTCGCATCGTGTAGATCGAGTTTGCATGGATTTCACTTGGCCGCCAGAGCTCCTCGCGCTTCGGCGGGATGCCGAAGACTTTGCGCGGGAGACCACAGCTGGGCTCGAAGTGCTCGAGGACGCTTGGCTCGTCGGCTACTCGCGCGATGTTTCGCGTCAACTCGGTGAGCGCAAATGGTTGGGGACGACGTGGCCGACCGAAATGGGTGGCGGCGGCAAATCCCCCTTGTATCGATTCGTTCTCGCGGAGACCTTGATCAGCGCGGGGGTACCGATCGCCGCAAGTTGGTTCGCCGACCGTCAAATCGGACCAGTGTTGTTGACATACGGAACCAAAGAACAACAACGTCAATTTCTCCCTGACATCCTCGCCGGCGACGCATCTTGGTGTATCGGGATGAGCGAGCCCGACGCCGGTTCTGACGTCGCAGGTATTCGCACTCGGGCGGTTCTCCACGGTGACACGTTCATTGTCAATGGTGCCAAAATATGGACCTCATTCGCGGCGGTCGCCGACTGGTGCTATCTGATTTGTCGCACCAACCACGATCCACACGTGCCAGGTCATCGCGCGCTTTCGGAACTCGTCGTCGACATGCACACCCCTGGCATCTCGGTGAAACGCATCCGGGATATGACGGGCGGCGAACATTTCTGTGAGGTTGCATTCGACAATGTCGAAATCCCCGCCGACCGCCTCGTTGGAACACTGCACGGGAGTTTCGGCCAGACGATGCGCCAACTCGAACACGAACGCGGTGGGATCGATCGTCTCACCTCGAACGCTGCGCTGTACCGCGACACCATGTCAGGGTTAGAAGAAGCGGAGCGCAACGATCCACGCGTCCGCCAGGACATCGCCGCGCTTGAATCGGGCTATCGAATTGGTCGCCTTCTTGTATTGCGCGAGGTGCTCGGACAGGCGCCGCCGAGTTTCTCAGCCGCGACAAAAACGTGGTGCACAGAATTCGAACAGCGGGTCGCTACCTTTTGCACAACTCATGCTGGCGCATCGGCGATGCTCTGGAATCGCGTGTCGCGCAGTGCGTGTTACGCACCGGCCTACACAATCATGGGCGGCACAACTCAAGTGCTGCGCAATATCATCGCCGAGCGGGTCCAGGGCCTACCGCGAGTCTGACGGCAACTACATTCCACATCAATGTCCGATCAATCACTCGCCAGGCGCGTCTTCGCAACCGCGCACATCACCGGAACCTTCACGCTGCGGAGCGGGGTCATCAGTAACGAGTATTTCGACAAGTATCTCTTCGAAGCCGACCCCAAGTTGCTCAGCGATATCGCCATGGCACTGGCGCCGATCGTGCCGAACAGCGTCGATGCCCTCGCAGGATTGGAACTTGGGGGGGTGCCCGTCGCGACAATGCTGTCTCAGGTAACTGGTCTTCCAGCTCGCTATGTCCGCAAGGCAGCAAAGGAATACGGGACCTGTCGTATTGCAGAGGGCGGCGACATCGATGGCGAACGTCTCTTCATCGTCGAAGACGTTGTGACCTCCGGGGGAGCTGTGATCGATGCGGTACGGGAACTCCGCGCTCGAGGCGCAGTTGTGGAGAGTGGTGTATGCGTGATCGATCGCGAATCGGGAGGGCTCGAAAATCTCGCCAAGCTCGGCGTCTCGATCAAGGCGCTCTTTACGATGAGCGAATTGAAAAACGCAGGCGGCGTGTGATCACGTCGGAGCCATTCGCTAGGGCCGACATCGGTGTGCCAATGATCTCGCAAAGGCGACTTCGTCGCCGCTCAACGATCCCGGGCTCGCAAAAACATTCCGCACGTACAACGCAACCGCCGCAGGATTGACCCGATCGACCTTTTGTTCGTTGTTCAGTTTGATGTACTGATCGGCATACTGCTTTCGGAGCCCGTCGAGGAGGCACTTCGCCTGCTGCTGTGTGAAACCCTGTTTCGCAAGATCACTCTGCGCGTGGGTTGTGGTGTACTCACTCGCCGCGCATGCCGCCAACGAAATCGAACACAACATCGCAACAGCACAACGTCGCAACCACAGCATCGAGTGGGAGGATATGTCAGCCCCCGACTTACAGCCCAACGCCAGTTGGGTGTTGGTTCCAGAACGCATTGAGATGCGCCATCGCGGCCAAGTACAGGCGCGACCGGCTCCGATCGAACGCCGCAGCATCAAGACAAGCCAAGGTGTACTTCACGAGGTGCGCGTCCTCGTGCGTTGCCGCGCGCGATATGCATTCGGAGGCGAGCATTTGGAGTTCCTCGCCGTTGGCGTACCACACGGCTGCCGCCGCTTCTTGCGGAGTGCGGTCGAGCGCCGATCTCGAATCGAGTGTTGATGGTCGTTCAGGTTCGTATCCTGCGACCAACGGACGCTGTGCGAGCGCGGCGCGAAATCCGAAGACATATGTTGCCGCCACAGCGATGGCATCTCTCGGATCACTACAGGCAGTCGCGATACCCAGGGTTCCTTGCGTCATGGTCAGACAATGCGTCCAGCCGTATGGCGCGTGATCAAGGGGTTCCTGCAACATGGTCAATGCGGCGCAACGTTGCAACACGCGCGCCGCTCCCACAAGATCACCATTCGCCGAGGGTCCATCAAGCATGCGCGCAGCCAACCCATTCGCCTCAGCCTGGTGCATGATGGGAAAAATGAACGTGCTTCCGGGTACCCCGAGTTGCGGCGTCGCGACGATTGATTCCATCAGCGAAACATCACTTGGCGTACGGCTGCGCATACGGACCCAGTCGAGCTGGAGTGCAGATCCTCTCGCCAGTTCCCTGGCAAGCGGGCGCAGCATCGCAACCAGACCGTCGCCGCGCGGTGCGACGCGTGGCAAGAGATAGAGAAAGATCGAACCATGTGCTGCCGCGGCGAGGCTGTGGAGGACAGTCTCGCCCAAGAGTGCTGGAAGCTGCGTTGGGAGCGCGTTCTTGCCAAGAAACTCGGCCGCAGCATCGGTTGCATCGAGATCGCCTCGGTGGATCGCTGCGGCCAGTACCGCGGCTGCTTCTTGTAGCGACCCGAACTCGGTTCCCCGGTGTTCGCATCGCACCGGATCGGCACGTTCGAACTTGTCCCCGAGCTCCGCGATGTGCGCACGGGCTGCCGCTCTGGCAGATGGCTTGACCATCGGCAACAGCGCGGCACGTGCAGCCAATTCGAGCGGAGCATGCAGCACAAAGGAGTCTGCGGGAGCTTCGCGAGGAACCGCGAGACGTGCAGCAACATCGGCGACGAGACGAGCGTCGGAAAGGTCTTGGACACGGATCGTTGCCATGACTCAAACTTACAAGTTAAAGTAAACTTTATGTCAAGCTTCTTTTTGAGAACTCTGCGATGAGCACGCCATCCGACCATTTGAGCATCGGTGAGGTCGCTGCTCGAACGGGTGTCGCGACTTCGGCGCTTCGGTTCTACGAATCGGAGGAGTTGATCAGGTCACTCCGCACCGATGGCGGACAGCGGCGCTATCCACGCGAAGTGTTGCGGCGCGTCGCGTTCATCAAAATCGCTCAATCCGTGGGACTCGAACTGGACGAGATTCGCGCAAGCTTGGCAACGCTGCCGAATTCCCGTACCCCGACCAAAGCCGACTGGGAGCACCTCTCACGTGGGTGGCGCCCGATGCTCGACCAGCGGATCGCCACACTCCAACGTCTGCGACATCAGTTGAGTGATTGTGTCGGCTGCGGTTGTCTCTCGCTCCGCTCGTGCGCTCTCTACAACCCAGATGACCGCGCAGCACGTTTCGGCGCTGGCGCAAGGTATCTACTCGGCGACCTGCCGCAGATGTAACACCAACGCCATCCCTGCAATCGGACTACGGCTGTATCTCGACGATGTCGCCAGCACCCTCACACGATTCTTCTGGCCGCCCGGTCCGCAGCTTCGGGCCCGGCCAACTGTCGCAGGAGTAGGAGTCCGTCGAGGACTGCGATGGCGGCTTCGGCTTCGGAACGACGACGTGACGGTGTGCCGCGAATCAGCTTGCTCGCCCAGCTGATCCACGCGTCGACGAGCAGGGGCACGATCGTCCGATAAGGCTCGCGGCCGGCGGCGGCAAGACCGCCTGCTTCAAAGAACAGGGCGAACACTGGATCTGCGCCGCTGTCGGCGAGGATCGGCCAAGCCCTGCGAACAAGGTCAAGATGGCTATCGACTGGCGACGAGAACGCCGGTTCCAAGGTCGCTTGGAGCTGGGCGCCCACCGCGGAGAGCGCGTCGCCGATCAGGTCGTCCTTCGTCGGGAAGTAATAGACGACCACGCGATCGCTGATTTCGAGGCGTTTGGCGACCCGCCCGAAGGTGAGTTGGCTGAGCCCTTCGTCAAACGCCACTGCGAGCGCTCCGTCGAGAATTTCCACCTTTGTGTGTTTGTGGCCCACAAAGGTTGATTGTAGTGATCACTGCGATTACGCTTTCGCAGTAGTCACTACAAATCGTCGAAAGAGGCATCTCGGTGAACGAACAGACAACAACGCCGACCGAAGTGGTCGCGACGCTTCTCGAACATGTGAATCGTCGCGCACAATGAGCATCTCCGAAGGAGCCGCCGCAGAGGTGTTCCGCCGCGAACCGGACCGCTTCCTCGACGTCGGCGTCGGCGAGGTCGCTTACCGATGCGTTGGAGACGGTCGCGACGTGCTGTTCGTCCATGGCTGGCCGGTCAGCGGCGCAACGTTCCGAAAGTTGCTTCCGCACCTGGTCGACCACGTCCGGTGCCACCTAATCGATCTCCCTGGAGCGGGGTCGAGCCGGTTCTCAGCCGACGCCGCGCTGACGATCGAAAGCCACATCAGCAGTGTTCGGCGCGTACTGGACCACCTTCACCTGAACGACGTTGCAGTGGTTGGCCATGACAGCGGAGGGCTCATCGCCCGCCACGCCGTCGCTGGCGACTCGCGCCTACGTGCCCTCGCGTTGATCGACACCGAGCAATCGACTGGCCTCAGCTGGAAGTTCAAAACTTTCATCGCCGGACGCCGGATACCGGGCTTCGGCGCGGCGCTCGGTTGGCTCGCAGGACGACCGCACCTTCGCCGGAGCCCGCTGGTGTTCGGCGACGCGTTCGCTGATCGTTCGTTACTCGACGGCGAGTTCGACGAATTCTTCCTCCAACCCCTCCATCGGTCTCGCGTGCATCGCGACGCGGCCATCCGCCTCCTCAAAAGCTTCGACTATCAACACATCCGCGACCTCGCCGAACTGCACCGACGGATCGATGTCCCGGTGCAGCTGTTATGGGGCGAGCACGATCGCTTTTTCCCGGTCAAGTTGGCCGAGGAGATGGTCGGTGACTTCCCGAACGCGCGGCTGGAAGTCATCAAGGGCGCCGGCCTATTCGCCCACGAAGAACGGCCGGCAGAAGTCGCTCGGGCCCTACTCCCAGCGTTGACCGCAAGCCGCTGATCTCAATGCGTTCTGCGGGGTGTAGCCGCGCGCCGGTCTGCTCGCCATCAGCAAGTCTCGGCGTGCGCAGCCAAGCCAGTGCGCGAGGGGGGACTTGAACCCCCACGCCCTTGCGGGCACTGGCACCTGAAGCCAGCGCGTCTGCCGATTCCGCCACTCGCGCGTGAAGAGACGACCCTATCAGCGCCGCGTCCCGGCACCACTTACACAGCTACCGTCGCTACGCTCAGCGAGTGCCCCGCAATAGCTTCGAACGTCGTCTCGAACAGCTCGTCACGGGTACGTTCACGAAGGCATTTCGCAGTGGCGTCCAGCCTGTTGAGCTGGGTCGCCGTCTGATCCGCGAGATGGAGCGCGCGACCCAAGTTGGCGTTCGCGGCACGGTCGCACCCAATCATTTCGAAGTTCTCATCAGCGACGACGATGCCGACCGGTTCAGTGAATTTCGCGACTCTCTTGTTCGTGAGCTCGCCGATATGGCGAAGGAACACGCGAAGGAACACGCATACCTGTTCGTAGGTCCGGTAAGCGTCGCCGTGCAAACGGATCCGAACTGGCGCCAAGGGGATTTCGCAGTGGAAGCGCGCATCGTCGACGGCGGTCGTTCGTGGCACCCAACGCTGAGCCTGGCCGGTGGACATCGGGTCGAAGTGACGGGCGATGTCGCAACCATCGGTCGTATGCCCGACTGCACGGTCCAGCTTTCAGATCCGAAATCAAGTAGATATCACGCCGAGATTCGGGCCGAGCACGACGGCTACTGGCTCCACGATCTGCAGTCGACGAACGGAACCCAACTCAATGGCACGGTGGTCACGACGGCGCTGCTCCGCGACGGCGACGAAATTCAAATCGGTGAATCGGTGATTCGCTACGAGGCGAGTTGACGTGTCTGATGCAGTGCTCGGCATTCTCAAAGCCGGATGGCTTGCACTCCTGTACGCCTTTGTGCTGCGCGTGCTCTTCGTCGTCGGCAAAGAGTTGAAGGGCAGCCCACTGCCCGCAATCGCGAACGACAGGCAGCGCTCCGACGTCAAAGAGCGTGAGGTCAAGCCGCCGGCGAAGTCGACATCTTCGCGGTGGAGTCTGCTCGTCCACAACCCTGAAGCACTCCGAGGCGTGCGCGTCGCGGTTGCACAGGAAGTCACCATCGGACGTGGCGGTGGCTGCGCAATCGCGCTCCCTAACGACACCTTTGTGTCGACAGTGCACGCTCGCGTTGTGCCGCGTCACAACGAACTTTGGATCGAAGACCTCGGCTCGACGAACGGCACGCACGTGAACGATGCGATGATCGACGCGCCGACGAAACTCAAACGCGGTGACCGGATCCAAGTTGGATCTAGCGAGATCGAAGTTGTGCGGTGAAGCTTCTCGGCGCATGGGCCAGCGAGGTCGGCTTGGTTCGAAGCATCAACGAAGACAGCTATCTCGTTGATTCCAACCTCAATGTGTTCGCGGTCGCTGACGGAGTCGGTGGGCACCGTGGTGGCGAAGTTGCGAGTTCGACTGCAATCGAGACATTGCGTGCGAGCATGGCGAACGGGACCACCGTCGAAGAGGCCATCAGAGCCGCGAATACCGCCGTGTACGAACGGTCGATGCGCGATCCAGAGCTGTTCGGCATGGGCACAACAATGACCGTCGCAGTTCCGCTGTCAGGATTCCAGCTACTGCTAGGTCATGTCGGCGACTCGCGCGCATATCTCTGTCGCGGTGGCGTACTTTCGCAGATCACCGACGATCACAGCATGGTCGGTGAATTGGTACGCGACGGCCAAATCACCGCGGACCAGGCGGCGATACACCCCCAACGCAACGTCATCACCCGCGCCGTGGGTATGGAACCAACTGTCGACGTCGATCTTGTCACGCTCGAAGTCAAGGCAGGTGATCGACTCTTGCTGTGCAGCGATGGCATCACCGACATGTTGCACAACTCAGCGATTGAACGCGCGCTCGCCGCCGCGACAACGCCGCAGGAATGTGCCGAGACACTCGCCGACCAGGCGCTCGAAAACGGTGGCATCGACAACCTCACAGCAGTCGTCTTCGACATTGTGAGTGTCGAGGACGACGGCATTGGCGCGACCGAGACGGAAGTTGATCCCATAGAAACGGTTCGCCCGTCCGGACCTTTCTCGGCGGAACCGTCGCTGGTCATTCCCCAACAATCGTTTGAACGACCTCGGCGCGAACTCCGCTCACGCATCCGTTGGCTCTTCGTTTCGATTGTCCCGTTGCTCTTGGTGATTGGCGCCGCATTCGGCGGGCTCCGGTACGTCGGTGCGCATCGATGGTTCGTCGGCAGCTCGAATGGCCACGTTGCGCTCTTCCGAGGATCCAGGGACACGCCCCTCGCTGGGACACCTCGTCTGGTGGCCGTCAACGATGCATTGGTGACGCACATTCCGGAACCGGTGCTGCGCGACCAAGTTGCAGCGAATGCCTACTGCAAAACAAGCAATGAACAGACGGCCAGGACCTGCTTCAACACGATTGCGCGCTCGACTGCCCCAACGCCCACGACAGTGACATCGACGACGGTTCCAACGACAACCACCGCGACGACGGCTCCGACAACCACTTCATCGACCAAGAAATCGCCGTGAACCTCGCCAGCACCGCGCTTGGACGACGCCGACGCAATCACGAATTCGGTCTGGGATTCCACGCAATCGTCGTGGTCGTCACTGCGTATTTGCTCCTCGCGTTTTCGAAAAATTCCAACTTGCCGCCCGATCTCCCATTCATCCTCGTTGGAATCTTGGGCCTCTACGCGTTCGCACATATCGCCGTTCGGCGCTTCGCACCAAACGCCGACGGGACGTTGTTGCCACTCGTCGCGATGCTCAACGGCATCGGCTTCGTTGCAATTTCACGTCTGAACCAAAGCACAGCCCGTAACCAAGCTGTGTGGGCTGCACTCGGGGTGGCGCTGTTTGTGTTGACGCTCGTCGTCATTCGCGACATTCGTGTGATCGCGAACAATCGCTACACGTGCGCTTTTGTGGGGGTGGCGTTGCTGCTCCTGCCCCTTGCGCCATCACCAATCGGTGTCACAATCAACGGCGCGCGCATTTGGGCACGTGTAGGTCCGATCTCATTCCAGCCAGGCGAGGTCGCCAAAGTGCTTCTCGCAGCATTCTTCGCGGGCTATCTCGTCGACACCCGCGATCTGTTGCGACGCGGGACGAAGAGCATCGGACCCTTTCGCATCCCGGATCCCCGACACCTCGCGCCGCTCGTCGCTATCTGGGCGCTGTCGATGCTCGTGCTCGTGTTCGAAAAGGATCTTGGCTCGTCACTGCTGTTGTTCTTCGTCTTCGCATCCATGTTGTACATCGCAACCAATCGCAGCGCCTACCTCTTTGGTGGTCTCGCGACGTTCGGAGTAAGTGCGTATGCCGCCTATCAATTGTTCGACCACGTACGCGTCCGCGTCACAACCTGGATCAACCCATGGCCTGTCCGCAACGGAGTCGGTTACCAAGTCGTGCAATCGTGGTACGCGTTCGCGAACGGTGGTTTGAGCGGACGCGGGCTCGGTCTGGGAAGTCCAAACCGCGTGCCTGTTGCCGTCAGCGATTTCATCATGGCGGCGATCGGCGAGGAACTCGGATTGTTCGGAACGGTCGGGGTCGTCCTGCTGATTCTGTTGCTCGTCGGCAGTGGCCTACGGATCGCGATCGATCATCCGGAACCGTTCACCAAGCTGTTCATTGCAGGCCTTGCCGTCATCCTTGCCGTGCAGACCTTCGTGATTGTCGGTGGTGTCACACGCTTGATCCCGCTGACCGGAGTCACTCTCCCATTCGTGTCGTATGGCGGATCTTCGCTCATCGGCAATTTTGTCGTGGTCGCGCTGATGGTCCGGGCGTCGGATAGTGCCACTGCTGGTCACTCACTCGGTAACTCACTTGGTAACTCACTGGGCAACTCATCTCGCACGTTCGACAGCCGCGATCATGGGAAGCCATGAACCCTGCGATCCGACGCGTCGGTTTCGGGCTCATGGCCATGCTGATGGCACTCATCGCTCAACTGACGTACGTGCAGATTGTGCGAGCAAAACAACTCAGCCGAGACCCGGCGAACTTTCGCGTAAGCGAGCGCGACTACGTGCGCGCACGCGGCGAAATTCTCACCATCGATGGCGTCGTGATTGCGAAATCAATTCCATCAAACGATGTGCTGAAGTTTCGGCGGATCTATCCGCAGGGCACGCTCTACGCAATCGCTACTGGTTTTCAGTCGCTGCTCTACGGAGCAACGGGAACTGAGCGGGTCTACAACGACACGCTCCTCGGCCGCAAGATACCGGTGGAACTGAACCACCTCGACTCAATCTTGCGCCGCGACAACACACAGAACGTACGCCTCACAATTGATTCGGTGGCCCAAACGGCAGCACGCACCGCTCTCGGAAATCGACGCGGGTCCGTCGTTGTGCTTGACACACAAACCGGTGGCATCGTTGCCATGTATTCAAATCCCACCTACGACCCGAATCGCTTGTCTGATCACAACGACAAGCGAGCGAAGGCTGCCTACACACAGCTGATTGGCGATCCTTCCAACCCGATGTTGAACAGAACAACACGCGAGCTCTATCCGCCAGGTTCGACCTTCAAAGTTGTGACAAGTGCGGTTGCCATCGATGCCGGCATTGTCACCCCGGACACGCCATTTCCATTCAAGCGGACCCTGCAACTTCCGCTCAACGGCGGAACAATTCGAAACTTCGGCGGGTCGTCGTGCGGTGGAACGTTGAGCCAAGGGCTTCGCGATTCGTGCAACACGACGTTCGGCCAACTCGGCCTCGATCTCGGCGAACGCCTCGCGCTTGGAGGTGAACGCTTCGGCCTCAATGGCGACGGCCCTCCACTCGACGATTCGCCCCGACCGGTTGGTAGCCGCGGCGCACTGCCCGGAACCTACAAGGCGTCGCAACCAGAATTCGCCCGCGATGCGATCGGCCAGGCGCAAACATCGGTGACCCCGCTCGAGATGGCGCTCGTTGCCGAAGCCGTCGCGACCGGTGGCAGGATGTTGGTTCCGCACTTGCTCGCCCGTGTTGAGGATCCAAACCGAGTCGATCCGAATTCCCCGATGCAGGCTCCCACAACATGGCGGACCGTGATGGAGCCAGCCACAGCAGCAGAACTCAACACGATGATGCAAGCGGTTGTGCAGAGCGGAACCGGAACTGCCGCCCGAATTCCAGGAATGCAAGTCGCAGGCAAAACTGGCACGGCACAAACCCGCAAAGGCGCAGCGCCGCACGCGTGGTTCATCGGTTTCGCTCCAGCGCAAGCCCCGCGCTACGCGATTGCTGTGCTCGTCGAACATGGCGGGGGCCAAGGCGACAACGCCACGGGTGGAAAAGTCGCTGCGCCGATCGCACGCGACGTTCTGCGCGCAATCTTCACGAAACCGCAGTAACGATCCTCCGCCATGTCGTGTCTCATCGATCTGCCCCATCACAACCAGTCACTCCCGGTAAGGTTTCTTTGAATGTCTCTCGTCGGCCGCGTGTTTTCTGAGCGATACGAGATCCTCGAATCAATCGCCCGCGGCGGTATGGCCGAGGTATTCCTCGCTCACGACCGCTCGTTGAATCGCCGCGTTGCCGTCAAGGCGCTCTTTCCCGAATATGCCCGTGAACCAAGCTTCGTGGAGCGATTCCGCCGAGAGGCCCAAGCCGCCGCAAAACTCAATCACCCCAACATCGTCGCCGTCTACGACTGGGGTCAGGAAGCTGGCACGTACTTCATCGTCATGGAATATGTCGAAGGCCGCAGCCTGCGCGACATTCTCTACAGCAACGGAGCACTCCAACCCGATGCCGCGCTCCGGGTCGGTGCCGAGATCGCCGCAGCACTCGACGCGGCGCACCGCAAAGGGGTTGTGCATCGCGACATCAAGCCCGGCAACGTGCTCGTCACTCCGAGTGGAGATGTGAAGGTTGCCGACTTCGGCATCGCGCGCGCCGGGACGAGTGACGCGCTCACCCAGGCGGGTTCTGTGATGGGTACCGCGACGTACTTTTCGCCAGAACAAGCACAGGGCCTCGACGTCGACGCACGAAGCGATCTCTATGCATTGGGCGTCGTGCTCTACGAAATGCTCACGGGTTCTGTTCCGTTCTCCGCCGAATCCCCGGTCACGGTCGCGTACAAACACGTCCGCGAAGAACCCATGCCACTTTGCGAACGAAATCCAAATGTCTCGACCGACATCGAACATGTTGTGTCGAGAGCGATGGCGAAAGACCCAAACCTTCGCTACCAAAACGCGATCGAACTTCGCGACGATCTGTTGCGCGTGCGCAAGGGTCGCGCCCCGAGTCCGGCACCGATCACAGCAGCTGTCGTTGGCGGAATCGCAGCGGCCGCAGGAATGGGCGCGGGTCCTGGTGATCCGACAGTCGCACAAGCGCGGGTCGCGCGTCATCCCGATGCCGAATACGCGCCGGCACAAAGCAATACCGGGCGCGCCGTGGCTGCGATAACCACAGTGCTGGTCCTGGCACTCGCGATTGGCGTGATCCTGTTCGTCACCAAGCGCACGGCTTCGCCAGGCCAGAGTCTGCGCAAGGTTCCCGACCTGACCGCCAAATCGGAATCAACGGCTCGTTCGCTACTCCAAGTCGCGCACCTCAAGGTGGGGACAGTCACCTATGTCGATAACCCATCGCATGCGCTCGGCTCGGTCTTTGAACAAAACCCACCAGCGAATCGCCAGGTCGAAAGTGATACCCCCGTCGATCTCAAAGTTGCCGGCGTCGTCGTACCCGATCTCACCGGCAAAACGGTCGATCAGGCGACACAGGCGTTGCAACAGCAAAACCTGAAACTCGGAACGCAAACACCAGGCGGCACATCCACCATTACGAAAGGCGACGTCAAATCGACTGATCCTGCACAGGGCACTGCGGTCGGCGTTAGCACAACAATCAATCTGCAGATCTCCGACGGCGTCGCGACCATTCAACTTCCAGATGTGACGAACCAAGGATTCACCGACGCCGTGAATGCGCTCCAGGGCCAGGGCTTCACCAACGTGCGTGGCGGCAAGCCTGAGCCGAGTGCCACGATCAAACGTGGCAACGTCACTCGCACGGAACCGATCGCGGGAACGGCCGTCGCCAAAGACGCGTTGATCTTGGTCGACACTTCATCGGGTCCTCCCGACATCATCGTGCCGCCAGTGAATGGCCTTTCCCGCACAGCGGCGTGCGATCTCATTACCCGCAAAGGGCTCGTCTGTGTTGTCGTATTCCAAGATTCAACACCTGCGAACCTCGACCGAGTGATCGACGTTTCGCCAGCGGAAGGCAGCGGAGAACCGCTCGGCACTCCGATCAGCATCACCGTGGGTCAACTTCCAAAGCCGACCACAACAACCGGTGGGACGACCACCACGTCGGGCACAACGACCACTACGTGAGCAAACTCGCGCGTTGGTATGCGCAACATGGTCGTCACGAACTCGCGTGGCGCGCAACGAATGATCGTTGGGCAGTGCTCGTCAGTGAGGTCATGCTTGCCCAAACGCAGGTCCAGCGTGTTGCAATCGCCTGGCCCGAATTCATGCAGCGCTTCCCCGACGTGCATGCAGCCGCCGTCGCGACACCAGCCGACTTACTCGAAACGTGGGGGCGCCTCGGCTATCCACGTCGAGCGCGACGACTGTGGGAAACGGCGCGCATCGTCGACGGCGCCGGCTGGCCAGACGACTACCAACAACTTCCTGGTGTCGGGCCGTACACAGCTGGGGCGTTAGCGGCACAAGCCGATGGCGAGTTAACAGCGATCGGCATCGACGTCAACATTCGCAGAGTCGTCCAGCGTGTGCGCGGAGCACCGCTCAACGACCGAGACGCTCGAGCCGCAGCCATCGCTATCGCTCGACCACTCGTCGGCCGCGATCGTCTGCTTGCGCTCATGGATCTCGGCGCACTCGTGTGCACGGCCCGCCAACCCGGATGCTTCGACTGTCCGCTCCACACTTGCTGTGCAACACGTGGCCAATTGGTCAATGAATCGCGGTCACGCCAGGCTCCGTATGCCGGTTCGCTCCGACAGCGGCGAGGCGACATACTGGCGCTGTTGCGCACAGCGGGGCGCGCAAGCGTCGATGGGCTCGATGAACATGCATTGACGTCACTTCTCGCGGATCAACTGATCGCCGTCGCAGCTGGAACGGTCACACTCGCGCGAGAGTGAGAAATTTCGCCAGCAGGTCGTGGCCGCCCGAAGTCAAAATCGATTCGGGATGGAATTGCACGCCTTCGATCGGCAGCTCAAGATGACGCAAACCCATGACAAGGCCATCTTCGGACTCCGCCGTAATCTCAAGTGGAGCACGCACCGTCGAACGTTCGACAACAAGCGAGTGGTAGCGCGTGGCGGTGAACGGATTCGCCAGTCCAGCAAATACACCAACGTCGGTATGGCGAATTTCTGAGGTCTTGCCATGCATCACCGAGGGTGCTCGCACAACTTCGCCACCATAGATCTGGCCGATGCATTGATGCCCGAGACACACACCCAATACAGGTACCCCACTCTCGGCGAAGGTCTGAATCGCCTCGATCGATACGCCAGCATCTTCGGGACGGCCTGGTCCTGGCGAAATCAACACGGCATCCGGTGCCATCGCCTGCAACGCGGCGACGCTGTGATCATCGTTGCGGACCACGAGCGGCTCTGCACCAAGCTGGCCGAGATATTGCACAAGGTTGTACACGAAACTGTCGTAGTTGTCGATCACAAGCACGCGCGCCACGTCCGAACGGTACCCCGCGCACGCCTGATCGCCCCACCCACTTTTTGTCTCAGCAGCGTTGTTACAGCAAGTTTGTCGAACGAGTAGATTGGTTCACATGCCGCAGTCGAAGGGCGCAGCCACAAGTGGCCGCTATACCGCTCCTAAGCCAAAGACTGAAAAGCACAGTCCCTCCTGGCTGCCGATCATTATGGGCACCGCGTTCTGCACAGGACTCGCCGTAATTGTGCTCAATTACCTCAACGTCTTGCCCGGGTCGCAGCCCGAGAATCGCTACCTCTTTATCGGTTTGGCTTGGGTCGTCCTGGGCTTCGCGATGGCGTCCACGTACAAGTAACGCCCGATAATTACATCGTTGTAATTATCCCCAGCGTTATCCACTGCCTGTGGATAACTGCGTGAACAGCGTCTTCGCCAGCCCACGATTTCGAGACATCATTGCACCGCAGCGATCAGTTCCATCCGCTCGGCACAATGCCGCGGCGGCATCGGAATTTCGCCGTCTGGTGCGGCATACATCACAACTTCAGCGCTGCAGACAATGCACTTGAAGCGGTAGTCGACATCGGAAAGTTCGACTTCGTCCGACTCCTCAGGTTCAGAGAGTCCCCTCGCGAAATTGCGGACAAACGCCGCCCCCAAGAGGTACATCACCAGCATCGCACCGACTGCCAATGGCAATTTCCAAAACATTGCTTCTATCCGAGCCGCTCGAGAATCGTTGCATTCGCCATCCCGCCACCTTCGCACATCGTCTGGAGTCCGAACCGCCCCCCGGTGCGTTCAAGTTCACATACCAATGACGCCATGAGTCGCGCACCCGAACAGCCGAGCGGGTGCCCCAACGCGATTGCTCCACCGTTGGGATTCACCTTTGACATGTCGGGGTGGTGTTCCTGTTCCCATGCCAACACGACCGGCGCGAACGCCTCGTTGATTTCAATGATGTCCATGTCGCCGATCGACATCCCCGACCTCTCCAGCACCTTCGTGGTCGCCGGAATTGGCGCCGTCAGCATCAACACCGGATCTGCACCAGCCAAAGCAAAGGTGTGGAACCGCGCCCGAGGCGTCAACCCAAGACGATTCGCGACCGTCTCACTCATGATCAACATCGCTGCGGCGCCATCGGTGATCTGTGAGGAGTTGCCTGCGGTGACGACACCGTCTTCTTTGAACGCTGGCTTGAGTTTTGCGAGACTTTCCATTGAACTGTCTGGCCGGATGCCTTCGTCGATCGACACCAACACGTTGCCGCCAACACCAGTGCCTTCCGGACCCGGGGCCGTCAGCGGCACTATCTCACGATCGAATCGGCCTTCTTCTCGGGCGCGCGCCGCGCGGTGATGCGACTGCACGGCGAAGGCGTCGTTTTGTTCGCGGCTGATGTTCCATTTTTCAGAGATCATCTCGGCGGAGATCCCTTGCGGAACCAGGTTCGGGTAGTGCTGGGTGAGCTGGGCGCTGAACGGGATGCCGTAGGCGCCATTCGCCAATGAGGCTCCCATCGGGACGCGTGTCATGTTCTCAACGCCTGCAGCAATCACGATGTCGTACGCGCCCGCAATCACCCCTTGCGCCGCGAAGTGTGCTGCCTGCTGCGAACTTCCGCACTGGCGATCAACCGTTGTGCCTGGTGTGGTATCTGGCAGCCCAGCAGCTAGCGCCGCGTATCGAGCGATATTCAATCCTTGTTCGCCTACCTGCGACACGCACCCCATGATCACATCCTCGACGAGCGCGGGATCGACATCATTGCGATCCATGAGCGCTTTCAGCACATGCGCAGCGAGATCTACTGGGTGCGATTCTTTCAATTGACCATTGCGCCGCCCGAGCGGAGTGCGAACGATATCGACAATGACTGCAGACTGCATAGGTACTCCTCGGCCAGCTCCTGAACTTCACAAAGCTAGTGGCGAGCATCACGAAACGGGCCCGTCGACCGATCCGCGACCATCCGACCTGCAACACTGTTGCGTGCGGCGAATACTGATGGTGCGCCATGGCGAGACCGATTGGAATGCAAGCCATCGATGGCAAGGTTGGATCGACGTGCCGCTCAACGCACGGGGTGTCGAGCAAGCCCGCGATCGCGCCGACCAACTCCTGGGAGAACAAGTCAGTTTCGTTGCGGTGGCCTCTTCAGACCTCAGTCGTGCGCATGCAACCGCAGTCGTAATGGCCGACGTCTTGGGCATCACTCGGCGCGAAACGGATCACGGCTTTCGTGAGCGATTTGGAGGCGATTGGCAGGGCAAAACTCGCGGCGAGATCGACGCGGGTTGGCCAGAGGAGGTACGCGAGTGGAAAGCCGGACGGCTCGCAGGCCCGCCCAACGCCGAACCGCTGGCGGACATGACTGCGCGGTTCGACGCCGCGTTGGCACGCTGCGATAGCGGGTGTACACCTGGCAATCTGCTCCTCGTGACGCACGGAGGCATCCAACGCGCGATCGCATCGCGCGCCGGCGCCACGATGGATGGCGTCCTTGCAAACCTCGAAGGAATGTGGTTTGAGTACGCCAACGGCACACTCCGGATCGCAGACCCACAACCGTCAAGCCAGCCACCCTCAAGCCAGCCACCCTCAAGCCAGGCACAGCGCGTCGCCGATACGACATCTGTGGAGTGAATCCATCCGCGCGGCAATTCGTGCGAGACTCGCCCATCACCTCGTATTCATCACCTCGCACAGAAATTGGGACATGAACCGTCGGCATGGGAACTCTCAACCGGGGAAGTCTCAACCGGCGAACTCCCGGCTCGCCGACTCTCGCCCCGTGCGGTTCGCTGGGATCGCGCTGATTCTGGCAATTTCAAGTTTGGTTGCATCGCCCAGCGTCGCGAAATCCACTCCGTACATCGTGAACGGTCGACCTACCACGATCGGGGTCCGTCCGTACCAAGTCGCGGTGCTGAATATGCCTCGCGGCGATACGAACTACAAGCGTTTGTATTGCGGCGGATCGGTTGTGGCACCAACGATCGTGATTACGGCAGGGCATTGCACCTTCGACTCCATTACGCCACCGTCGCAGGGCATGCCTGGCTCGGCGGTACCAACCAGTCCGAGCGACCTGCGGGTGCTGGTGAATACCGCAAGTCTCCTCAGCGGCGGCCAGTCCATTGCCGTCACATCGATCGTGCGCCATCCCAACTATCACCCGGAAATCGATGAAACGCTCAACGATGTTGCATTGCTTCGGCTCGCTACGCCCGTGACTGCCGCGCCCATCGCGATCATCCCACCACAAAGCGACTACCGGATCACCTTGCCTGGCGCGGTCGGGACAGTTTCTGGATGGGGATGCTTCGACACCGCGGCGCAGTGCGGACTCTTGAGCGATTATCCGACGGGTTTGCGAATTGCCGCGCTCGCACTCCACAGCAATCCATATTGCACCTCCATCTACGCACGTTTTCACGTCAACTTCGACGGCGTGAAATCTCTGTGTGCCGGCGATCCAAGCGCATCGGCAACCGCACCGGGCCCGTGTTTCGGAGATAGCGGTGGCCCGCTGACCGTACCTGGTATTGGCGGCCACGACCTGCTCATCGGTCTTGTTTCATGGGGTGTTGTCTGCGGAGGCACTCCGACAGCCTTCACTCGCATTACGACCTATCGAAGTTGGTTGGAGTCGCACGGTGTGCCCGTTGCCCCTGCTCCATTCGGAGCGACCACTGGCCCATTAATGCACGCTGGCGCACATCCAATCGCTGGAGATTTCGATGGAGACG
This sequence comes from Acidimicrobiia bacterium, assembly GCA_038228615.1. GTDB lineage: Bacteria > Actinomycetota > Acidimicrobiia > IMCC26256 > PALSA-610 > F1-120-MAGs023. The sequence goes on from JBBRPC010000006.1 coordinate 39,111, forward strand.
GGCACAGCGATGTACTCGCCTACGTGAAGGGCGCGACCCCCGACGTCATCTACCGAGGCGACGCGTCGCGCCACCTCCACGCAGGCGAGTCGACAACAATCAACGGCGGTTACGAACCGATCGTTTGCGATACCAACCACGATACGAAACAGGATCTGATCCTCTACGGACCCGGCGTACTGCCCGACAGCGCGCTCTTCGGAGCCGACCAGCCGGGATCTTTCACTCATGCTCCGATCCTCACAATCAACGGGTCGTACAAACCTCTCTCGGGCGACTTCAATCACGATGGCGTGTGCGACATTCTCTTCTACGGCCCTGGTGCATTCCCCGACGAACTCGTGCTCGGCGACGGGACGGGTCACTTCGTCCCCGCGCCAGTGTCGCAAGTCAACGGCATCTACGCACCGTTCGTCGGCGACTTCAACGGCGATGGATTCGACGATATCTACTGGTATTCGCCGAGCGGCCATAGCAGTGAATGGGTCGCCGGTCCGGGAGGGTTCCACTCAACCGTCCCGCCATCGCCCGGCCCAGGTTTCACCCCGGTTGCAGGTGATTTCGATGGCAACGGCCGCACCGACATCCTGTGGTACGGCCTCGGTGCAACGCCTGATGCGCTGTGGAACTCCACCAGTACAGGGTTCCACCGCATCAACGACATCGCTATCAACGGGATCTACGCAACCGCGGTTGGAGACATCGACGGCGACGGCAAAGACGAAATCGTTTGGTACTCAAGCAACGGCACGACATCGATCTGGCGCTATTTGCTCTAACGCCGACCGTGTAACGATGGTTGCAATCTCACACACTGACGAAGCATCCGCACGGCAGACGCCGTCCAATCCAGGAGCACTCCGATGCTGTTTGGCAACAAGAAATCGCACATGGTTGATCCCGATACCGCCCTCCCTGGCCGTCCGCTGCCATCGTTCAAACTTGCAACAACGCACACGGTCTTGGGAACGTCGCTGCTCGGTCCGTTCCCCGAGGGCTATCAACAGGCGATCTTTGGAATGGGCTGTTTTTGGGGGGCCGAACGCAAATTCTGGCAACTCCCCGGCGTGTACACCACCGCCGTCGGTTACACAGGTGGCTTCACCCCGAACCCCACGTACCAAGAGGTCTGCACTGGTCGCACCGGGCACAACGAGGTTGTGTTAGTTGTGTTCGATCCAGCCAAAGCAAGTTTCGAGTCGCTGCTCAAGGCGTTCTGGGAAGGTCACGACCCGACGCAAGGAATGCGCCAGGGCAATGACACAGGTACCCAGTACCGGTCAGGCGTCTATTGCACGACCGAGGAACAACTCGCCACGGCGACGGCGAGTTCGGCGATGTTCGCGGAGAAACTGCAAGCGAGCGGTTTTGGCCCAATCACGACCGAAATCGAAACGGCAGGCGACTTCTTTTATGCCGAGGACTACCACCAGCAATACCTCGACAAGAATCCAGGCGGATACTGCGGAATTGGTGGAACCGGCGTGAGCTGTCCGATCGGCGTTGCACTCGGCTAGCGCCGGAGCGTGGGGCGGTCGGTCGTTGTCAATCTTCCGAGGTCGGCGCCGCGGCGGTAGCGGCCTCAGGCTCGACCACCGGCGCAATTGGCGCCTCGGTGATCACCTGTTCCGGCACAACATCGGTTGGAGACTTGGCACCGCGACGGAACACGCGGCTCCCGAACGCTCTGGCTGCAACGGCAACGCTCGCGCCTGCCGCAGCAACTGCGCCGACGATCATGCTCCCAGTACCGGGGTCGAGATAGGCGACAAGGCGCGCCATTTTGCTTCCTCCAAGACCTGCGAAGCTCCGCCGCGCAGGAAGTCTGCTGTGGGTACCCAAGCTAGACCTATCACTACCTGTTCGCAATGGCACCAGGCCCGTTCGGTACGAGTCGTGGCGACAGTCACGCCACGGTGACCATTCTCGGCACGCACAGTACGGTTGCGTTGTGACCACCGCGGCCAGCATCGACCAGGTCGTGTTACTCGGCGCTGCGCCGGCCATTCGCGGCTCGATGCCCGCTGCGATGATGGGCGTCCATGGCAAGACAAGGGTTCTTGATTGGTTGTTGCGCGCCTTCGTTGTCCTCGATCGACCACACATTTCGATTGTCGGTGGCTACAAGGCCGAGGATATTTCCGACGTCTATCCCGATATTCGTGTGGTGTTGAACCGCCAATGGGCAACGACGGGCCCCGTGCATTCGCTTTCGCTTGTGCAACTTGTCGCCGACACCACGCTGTATGTGTCGTATGCCGACGTCGTCTTTCGCCCCAACGCCGTCACGCAGCTCCGTGATGCACCCGGCGATGTGGCTATCGCCATCGACTCACAGTGGCGAGACCGCTACGACGGACGGACCAGACAGGCCTTGAAAAAGGCCGAAAAGGTGTCGACGGTCGGAGATGCCGTAACGAACATCGGAAGTCACATTGCGCTGAGCAATACTGGAGCCGAGTTCGCCGGCATCGTGCGCTTCGCACCGCAAACACACGAACACATCCGCAAGGCTTTCGCCGACGCGATCTTTGATACCAACGCCACGCTTCCGGTATTGATCCAGTATTGCATCGACGCGGGTTGCACTGTCACAGCAGTCGACCTCGCAGGCGATTGGGCGGAACTCGATGCACCTCAGGACCTCGCTCGGTTCGTACTCGGGACAAAAGCCGAATCGTTGGAACGACTCCGCACGATGCCACACGGTGGGCACATCGGAACCCAAGTCTCGTTCACCCAACGTGAATGGGATCGTGATCCCAACGATGTGACCGCGCAAATCATCGACCGGCTCGGCGGTGCTGATGTCATCGTCCGCAGCAGCGCCGTCACCGAAGATACCTGGGACGAATCAGGTGCCGGTCGACACGAATCCATCTTGAATGTTGCGCCAAACGCCGAAGCTCTGAACCAGGCAATCGGCGCAGTCTTCGATTCTTACGGCACTCGCCACGACGCCAATCAAGTGCTTGTCCAAGCGATGTTGCACGACGTCGCGTTCAGCGGTGTTGCGATGACACGCACGCATGCCACCGGCGCCCCGTACTACGTGTTGAACTTCGACGATCACAGCAACCGCACAGACACCGTCACATCGGGCGGCGACGCACGCACGATCATGCTGTGGCGCGGCGCAGATGTCGATGTATGCGAACCGAAACTCGCTCCCGTCGTCGAGGTGCTGCGCAATATCGAACGACTTGTCGGCCATGATGCGCTCGATATTGAATTCGCGGTCGGCCAAGATGCCACTGTCCACATACTGCAAGTACGGCCGATCGCGGTCAACCACTTCGCGCCGTCGATTGAC